>JBCCFA010000593.1:0-2426 GCA_039029975.1 Pseudomonadota bacterium | reverse complement strand
GCGCATTTCGTCGTAGCGCCGTTCCATGCGTCCGAATCTTATGTGCGCTAAATTTCTAATCCATTCGAAATACGATACGGTCACGCCACCAGCATTCACGAACGCGTCGGGTAACACCGTGATGCCTCGTTCCCGCAGTACTTCATCTGCCTCAAAGGTCACAGGTCCATTCGCTGCTTCGCAAATGACTTTAGCTTTTATTTTTGCGGCGTTGTCTTTTGTAATTTGCGCTTCAAGTGCAGCCGGAATCAGCACATCGCAGGATTCTTCCAGTAGCTTCTTGCCGTTTTCGACGTAGCACCTATCGTCGAAGCCGGTCACGCCGCCTGTTTCGGTAATGAATGCGCGAACTTTTTCAACGTCTAGGCCATTGTCATCAAACAAGCCACCGTCGCGCTCAATAATGCCTACGATTTTCGCGTTATCTTCCTGCTGTAAAATTGATGCGGCATAGTAGCCAACATTACCGAGGCCTTGCACAATGATTCTTTTGCCGCTCAGTGTGCCCGAGAGGCCGGCGTTTTCTAAATCGTGTTTGGTGCGAAAAAATTCGCGCAAGGCAAAAACGACACCGCGGCCGGTCGCTTCCGTTCGTCCGCGAATGCCGCCGTGTGCGACCGGTTTACCCGTGACGCAAGCCGCATGGTTAATATCTTCCGGGAACAGTACTTTGTAGGTATCCATCATCCACGCCATTTCGCGCTCGCCGGTGCCCATGTCGGGCGCTGGCACGTTCGTTGCTGGACTTAAAAAACCTTTCCTTGCGAGTTCTCGGGTAAAACGTCGGGTGATTTGCTGCATTTCGCTTCTGTCGTAATTACGCGGGTCAATCAGCAAGCCACCTTTTGAACCGCCGAATGGAACATCGACAATGGCGCATTTGTAGGTCATCAAAGCCGCAAGGGCTTCGACTTCGTCTTGGTCGACAATGGAGGCGAAGCGGATGCCGCCTTTTGAAGGCAGGCGATGCGTCGAATGTACTGCACGCCAACCGGTGAACGTTTCGATTTTGCCGCGGATTTCAACCGGAAACCGAACTTGCAAAACCGCATCGCAACCTTTGATGGCTGTTTTTATCCCGTCGTCTAGCGCCAGAACATCAAACGCGCGATCTGCCATCTGGTCAACGCTTTGGCTGAACGACCAATGAGCTTGTTGCATATTCATCAGCGGTTCCATTTTTGACATAACTAGGCTCCTAGTGTGACATTTGTCTGTGTCGCCGTCACTTGTTATGGCGCTTATCACTATCCTAAAGTTCAACCGCGATGTCGGGAATCGTTACTCAAAGCGCCATATCAGACTAGCGAAACGACCCGTTATACCGTCGCGGCGATACGAGAAAAAATCCGCTTCCTGTTCGAACGTGCATAGCCGACAGTCGTGAACGGCTTCAACGCCTTTTTGTTGCAATTGCGACAGTGCGATTTCAGCGAGATCCAGGAAGTAATGGTTGTTTACTTGCTGAATGGCCGCTTCGTAGCGTTTATCGGCCGCTGTAAATTTATCTATAAGGTCTAATCCAACCTCATAGCGCGCTTGAGAAATGCGAGGTCCCAACCAAACCGTCAATTCGTCCGGCGCCGCGCTGAATTCGTTTATCGCTTGGTTGATTACCCCGTTGAACAAGCCGCGCCACCCTGCGTGTATTGCCGCAATCTCCTCTCCGTTAAGACTCGCAATCAATATCGGTAAGCAATCTGCTGTTAGCACCGCGCAAACCGCCGATTTAAGATTGGCGTAGATAGCGTCTGCTTCGGGGGTGATTAATCGAGGAGGCCAGCGAACGACTTTATCGCTATGCACTTGTTTCAGCCAACGTGGATCAGACGGCATTGCCAATGAGCTACTTAAATATTCTCTGTTTTTTAATACCTTCTGGGGATCGTCACCGACATGAGTGGCGAGGTTAAAAGAATCGTAAGGGTCGGCACTGCCGCCGCCGAGGCGGGTGGTATAGGCGGCCTTCACGTTTGAGGGCAGCGACCAGTCTGTTAAGTGAACCCAAGATCCCATACTAGCTCGTGCTTTATAGGTCTGCGCGCAGAGCGCTCAGAAGTATTGAAATCGATGCAGGCAGTTCACTATCCACCTCGATGTACCGATCGGTGAGCGGGTGCTTAAAGCCCAGAGTCTGCGCGTGCAGCACGTGTCGCTCCAGCGTACTCAGCGCATCCCGCAAGGTTGGGGTTGCGTTACTCGGTAATTGCACGCGGCGGCCGTAACGATTATCTCCGACAACCGAGTGTCCTAGATCTGCCAAATGAACTCGGATTTGATGCGTGCGGCCGGTTTCCAATTTGACGGCTAATAGGGTATGCGCGTGAAATTTTTCCTTAACCCGATAATGCGTGACCGCGTATCGTCCATCGGGGCGAATTTTCATTTTTAGCCGATTGTTGGGATCCCTTGCGATCGGTTTGTCG
>JBCCFA010000592.1:0-2431 GCA_039029975.1 Pseudomonadota bacterium | reverse complement strand
TGTATTTCGGTCATCAACGGTGATTTATCAACAGGTGGTTTAGCCGCATGTACGCTACTCACTGGCCGCGCATTTCAACCGTTGCAAGGTGCAGCCGGATTCTGGGCTCGAATGCAGTCAATAAAGGTCGCCGAAGATCGCGTTGAAACTTTACTGGCGCTTCCTCAAGGGCTGGATTCGGTAACGGCCGACAATAAACATCGCATACAGCAAGGGAAAATTGAAGCGATAGACCTGTCGATTCAATTGGCATCTAGCGATTCAAAAATTCTCTCCCGGATCAATTTCGTCGCAGAAGCTGGCGAAGTCATCGCACTAACCGGCGCCAACGGCAGCGGAAAATCATCTCTGTTATCGGTGCTGCGGGGCTTAACCAGACCGACTGAAGGAGAAGTCCGAATCGACGATCTTCCAATTACCGAATACACCAGCGAAGAGATTGAGTCGAATGTCATCCTGCTGCCGCAGTATGAAGCGATCTTCGATGGCAGCATTTTGGATAATCTAACAATGCATCGAAGCGAATTCGACTATCTAGCCTTCGAAGTTGCGGAGGAATTGGGTTTTGCAGACGTCGTCCAACAGCTGCCGGATGGTTTTCAAACCTCGCTTGGGCCTGGCGGTGTTGTCTTGCCGCGCGGCATGGCACAGCGAATCGCGATCGGTCGTGCCCTAGTCAACATGCCAAAAATTCTACTGTTTGATGAGGCCAATTCCGCCGTCGACGACGCCTCTGATCAGGCGATTAAACGCATGATCGAACTGTTGCGCGGTTCATGCACCATCGTTTTGGTGACCCACCGACCAAGCTACATGTGGCTAGCCGATCGCGTGCATGCGTTGACCGACGGCGAACTCGAATCAGATGGTCTCACGGTAGCGGGGATGTAAATGGAAGCTATTGCAAACGATATTCATCCCGCTGCCACAGCGCCAAAAACGCCAGCGAACACCCTACCTTGGTCCGCCAAACCCAATATTGATTCGGTCACTCAGGAAGACGCGTTCAAAGATTACCTGATTGAAGTTTCAAATGCGGAGCTCTGCATAGCGCTGGCTCTGTATTTAGAAGCGCTAGGATGGCGCGGTAAATTCATTGATTTTTACGAGGCGCAACCTAGCCAAGGGGTGTGCGATTTTACTGATATCGTTAATACCCTAAGTAATTTAGGGTTTGAGACGAAGCACGCCGAAAGCGAGCTTGATCGTGTTGCGACAACCGAACTCCCAGCTTTGGTACTAAAAGCTGGGCAACAGCCAATGCGACTTCTGCAGGCAAACGGACACGCAAGCTTGCTCGATAACCGCGAGCAAAGCCATGATCTGTCTCGTCATCGCCGACAAAAATATCAAATAATCAGCGCGTTTGAGCGGGATAGCGATCCGCCCGGCTTGCGCGAACAGGCGAATTGGTTCTCTAACCGTTTGCAGGAACAAAAGAATTTATTTCTATTGGCATTCATGCTGACCGGTGTGTCCAACGCCTTAGCCCTAGCCGTGCCGTTGTTTGTTATGACTGTCTACGACCGGGTTATTCGCAGCGGCGAAACGGGGCACTTGGCAATGCTCGGTGCGGGCGTCGTACTGGCGCTCGGTTTTGATTTTATTTTCAAAAATCTTCGAGCCCGCGTTTTTTCCTTTGCCGGCGCGAGATTTTCCTTCACTGTGGCTAACGGCGTTATTGATCGCTTACTAAGAATTCCGCTGGCGATTACAGAAAGAGCGAGCCTTTCATCGCAGCTATCTCGGGTACGCGACATCGAGCAGCTTCGCAGCATGTTAACCGGCCCGTTAATGAACGCTTGCATGGAATTACCGTTCGCGATTTTGCTATGTGGGGTGTTGTTCGTGCTCGCTGGACCCATTGCCCTTATCCCGCTGGCGGGGATTTTTGCCTACCTCGGCGGCGGCGCGATTCTTATGCGCGTGGTGGCTAGACTGGTTAGCAAAAATGCCAAAATACACAACGCGAAGCAAGAATTTTTGTTAGAGGTTATTGGCAATATCCGCGCACTCCGAGTTTGTGGCTCTCGCGCTGTGTGGCGCGAACGAAGTCAAGAACTCATTAACCGCTCTGCTATTGCTAATTTCGCCACCAGCTTATTCACGGCTGTTGCTTCAAGTATTTCCCAGGCGCTAACGCTATGTATCGGCCTCGCCACGATGGCATGCGGAGTCTATGCGGTGATGGCTGGCAACTTAACGGCTGGTGGTTTGATCGCGTCTATGATTTTGGTTTGGCGGATCATTGCGCCCCTTCAAACCGCGTTCGTTGCCGTGAGTCGGATTCACCAAGTTCGCGCCTCATCGAATCAGCTTCGCCGTAGATGTTGCTCTTGGTGCTACATAGTGAAATCGAATATTACTGTTGTGATATTCACGATGAAGGGCCTCAGTCCACCCTTTAAGCGCAAATTTGGTTGCGCAGTAG
>JBCCFA010000591.1:0-2439 GCA_039029975.1 Pseudomonadota bacterium | reverse complement strand
TCGAGAACATGGTGTACAGCAAAATGGCGGGGACTGTGATCAGCGCACCCCACAACGTGACTTGCAGTGATTCGGTCGCGCTCGCCGCCTGCCAGATATCGAGTTCCCCCCGAACTAAATGCGGAAATAAGCTATAAGCCAATCCGCTGAAGGACAAAACGAAAATTCCGACGCTACAAGCGAATGGTTGCCAGAGTCGGGCGATATTATCCCGATTAAGCGTATGAAAACATTGCAACACCAAAACGGCCGTGACCAAAGGAATGGGGCTCAGCCAAAACAAAGTGGGGAACGAAAACCATTTAGCAAATATCTCCTCGCTCACTAGCGGGGTGGTCACAGAAACCGCCACCACGCCTAGGACGGTAAGCCCCAAACATCGATTCGCCCAACGAATTGTTTTACGCAACGTGTTGCCATCTGTTTTCATCGCCAGCCAGGTTGACCCCAACAAACCGTAGCCTGCCGCCGTACAAATCGCCGTCAGCGTGGCAAACAGGTTACCGTTCCAACCACCCTCGAAACCCATGATGTAGCGGCCGAGCATAAAACCCTGAGCCAGGCTCGCAATCAATGAGCCGGCGAAGAACAAATTGTCCCACAGGTTCTTGTACGCAGATTTAGCTTTGTAGCGAAAATCGAATGCAACACCGCGCAAAATAAGCCCGAATAACATAAAAAAGACTGGTAAATATAGAGCGGTTAAAATGACACCGTGCGCTTTTGGAAACGCGATCAATAAAATGCCAATCCCGAGCACTAACCAAGTCTCATTGGCATCCCAGAAAGGCCCAATGGATGCGATCATTTGATCTCTTTCTTGATCGTCCGCAAAGGGTAATAGGATACCGACCCCAAGGTCGTAACCATCAAGGATGACATAAAGCAACATCGCCAACGCCATCAGTCCGGCGAAAATCATGGGTAGATACCATTCTGCGCTCATATCGCATGCACCTCCAATCGCGAGGTTTGATTGTCCGACACGACATCTGCTTTAGCTTTGCGTGCCAGGAAAAACAAGGTTGAGACGTAGGCAAGTAATAGCATGACGTAGATGCTGAGATACAAACCCAAAGACAATCCAATACTGGTGCTCGGAACTTGCGCAACCGCGTCCGCTGTTTTCAGTACACCACTCACCAAGAATGGTTGTCGCCCGATTTCGGTGACGTACCAGCCAGCGATAGTGGCAACCCAACCGGAAAAGGTAGCCGCGATTAGTATGATGATCAGATAACGATTTGGTTGACGGGCTTTACGCAATGTCCACGAACCCCACCAGGATACCAGTAGCATCAGCATGCCAACCCCGACCATGGTGCGAAATGCCCAGAACAAGGGTAGCGATGGCGGATGAGCGCCCTGGAATTCATTGAGGCCACGAATTTTGCCATTTAATTCGTGAGTGAGGATTAAACTGGCGCCGCACGGGATGCCGATGGGATATAAATTTTTACGCTGCTTATCGTCGGGAATTGCAAACAACAACAAGGGAGCGCACTCCTCCGTTTCCCATACCCCCTCGATCGCAGCAATTTTTGCAGGTTGGTGTTCGAAAGTATTTAAACCGTGAAAATCGCCAACGACAATTTGTAACGGAATTAAGAGCGCCGCGAGTTGAACGCCGACTCTTAATGCACAGTCATTAGCGCGGGAGCGATCACCTAGTTTGTAACGGTAAGCTGAAAGGCCGGCAACCAAAAATGCGCTGGTTAATCCTGACGCCAACAACACATGCGTCAAACGATAAGGAAATGACGGATTGAAAATTATCTCAAACCAATTCGTCGCATAAGCAACACCTTCGCGCATTTCAAATCCTTGTGGTGTGTGCATCCAAGAATTTAACGCGAGGATCCAAAATGCTGACAGGCTTGTACCAACAGCGACCAGGATGGTTGCTAGCGTGTGAACTCGCTCCGGTACACGAGAACGACCAAATAACATCACGCCAAGAAAAGTTGCCTCCAGAAAAAACGCCGTCAGCACTTCGTAGCCCAATAACGGGCCCGCGATATTGCCCACAGTATTCATAAAGCCTGGCCAATTAGTCCCAAACTGAAATGACATTGTCACCCCGCTAACGACACCAAGCGCGAACGATAAGGCGAACACCTTAATCCAGAATAAATAAGCGTCCATCCATAACTGTTCACGACTCAGGTGATAACGGATTTTAAAATAAACTAGCACCCAGCCGAGCGCGATCGTGATCGTAGGGAATAAAATATGGAAGCTGATATTCGCAGCAAACTGAATGCGCGACAGCGTTAGTACATCTAATCCTTCCATTTCGTTACATCTCCCGTGCTAAGCCCGTTTTTTACGTTTTCCAATTGAGATAACTTTTTGCACGCTTTGACCCATCTTCATTAATTTCTTGAGGGTATCAGGTTCCATTTTCTGGATATCGTCGAACCAGCTAGTCGCGAGCTC
>JBCCFA010000590.1:0-2445 GCA_039029975.1 Pseudomonadota bacterium | reverse complement strand
TCGCGCGCGTGTTGATACATTTTCTTTTCAAGTTTAGTCACTTCTTTTAGCAGCTCTGCTTCACTCATACGCTGATAGCTTGCAGTCTTTTCTGCGACCTTCTTACTGACCTTTGTTCGTGTGCTTGCAGAACTGTACGCGCCTTCCATAATGTCAGGCACGGATTTTTGAATACCGATTGGCACCACGTTGTTTTCTTGATTAAAAGCCACTTGAACTTCACGCCGCCGCGCCATCTCGTCCAGCGCGCGCTGCATGGACCCAGTAACCGAATCGGCATAGAGAATCGCGCGGCCGGATAAATTTCGCGCCGCTCTCCCAACGGTTTGAATTAAAGAGCGGTCGGATCGCAAAAACCCTTCTTTGTCCGCATCAAGCACCGCGACCAAGGAGACTTCAGGAATATCCAATCCTTCTCGCAATAAATTGATACCCACTAAAACGTCAAACTCGCCCAAGCGTAGGTCGCGAATAATTTCCACGCGTTCAACTGTATCCACATCAGAGTGCAAATATCGCACTCGACAGCCATGTTCGGCTAGATAGTCGGTGAGGTCTTCTGCCATGCGCTTAGTCAGCGTGGTGACTAATACCCGTTCACCATTTTCAACAACAAGATTAATTTCGGATAGTAGATCATCGACCTGCGTACCGGCCGGGCGAATTTCCACTTCGGGATCAACCAAGCCCGTTGGCCTGACTACAAGTTCGACGACCTGCCCCGCATGCTCTTCTTCGTAGGGTCCTGGGGTCGCTGATACGAACACCGTTTGCGGCGCTAAGCGTTCAAACTCATCAAAACGTAGCGGTCGGTTGTCAAGCGCCGAAGGTAAACGGAAACCATATTCAACAAGGTTCTCCTTACGCGAGCGATCACCGCGATACATCCCCCCAAGTTGTGGAATGGTAACGTGGCTTTCATCCACAATGAGCAGCGTTTCCGGCGGAATATATTCAAATAAAGTGGGCGGTGCCTCACCCGCTTTGCGGCCCGACAAATGGCGGGAATAATTTTCGATGCCCGTGCAGTACCCAATCTCTTGCATCATTTCCAGATCGAAACGAGTGCGTTGTTCTAGGCGCTGAGCCTCCACCAGTTTGTGCGCGTCGCGCAATTGCTGAAGGCGTACTACCAGCTCTTCTTTGATGGTCTCTATCGCATCGAGCACCGTTTCTCTTGTGGTCACATAATGCGATTTCGGATACACCGTTAATCGAGGTACGCGTCGCTGCACCTCGCCAGTTAAGGGATCGAAGTAAGCTAGCGATTCAACTTCGTCGTCAAATAATTCCACCCGTACTGCTTCGCGCTCAGACTCAGCGGGGAAAATATCGATAATCTCCCCGCGCACCCGATACGTGCCGCGCGCTAGCTCCAACTCGTTACGCGTGTATTGGAGTTCCGCCAAGCGGCGCAAAATATCACGCTGGTTCAAAATATCACCGCGCCGCAAATGCAGCACCATGCGATGGTATTCTTCTGGCGTTCCTAAACCGTAAATCGCCGACACCGTTGCAACAATAATCGTATCGGGTCGTTCAATAATTGCCTTGGTGGCAGACAAGCGCATTTGCTCGATGTGATCGTTTATCGAGGCATCTTTTTCGATGTATGTATCTGAGGTCGGCACATAGGCTTCTGGTTGATAGTAGTCGTAGTAAGACACGAAGTACTCAACCGCATTATTCGGGAAGAACTCGCGCATTTCGCCATACAACTGTGCCGCGAGTGTTTTATTAGGCGCCAATACCAAGGCCGGTCGCTGTACGGTCTGAATTAAATTCGCGACGGTGTAGGTTTTACCCGAGCCAGTCACCCCTAATAAGGTTTGATGAGCTAGCCCCGCATTGACCCCTTCTATCAGCTCAGTGATCGCTTCAGGCTGGCCACCGGCGGGTTCAAAATTGGCAGTAAGTTCGAATGATTTAGCCACAGAGAAAGGTTTTAAAACGATAATCGACCAGTCTACACCAGCCACAATTTCAACGCAGTTGCCGCGCCTGGAAATTCACACAATGGCGCGCTATGGTTGTGATATCCAAAGAGTTTTGCTGCAAAGCGATTGACCCTCGAATAGCGTGCCAGTACTATACGCGGCTTCCAAATATTCCCCGGTAGCTCAGTTGGTAGAGCGGGTGACTGTTAATCACTAGGTCGGCGGTTCGAGCCCGTCCCGGGGAGCCAATAAAATCAAATGTTTAATGATTTTACGGCAAGCCAAAAAAGACCTTTCCGAACGTTTCCGAACTTTTTTCCGAATATACAGTAGTCAATCATCATCAATAATTGGCACTATCGCCGCAACCACATACGGAAGCCAGTGGTATTGGCTCAGCTCTTTTGAGCCTTCCATAAACTCTGGTGTTGCCGTCGGTAATTCGATGGAGGCGACTTCAACTTGTGGCCGAAAATATTCTTGCTCGAAGTGGGTTTGCGCGAAATGT
>JBCCFA010000589.1:0-2457 GCA_039029975.1 Pseudomonadota bacterium | reverse complement strand
GCTCGAATTGTCCAAGACCATAATAGGCTCTACCTAGCAGGTAATTGATTTCGGCATTTTGCGGTTCTTTTTCGAAGGGTGTCGACAACGCTTGAAGGACTTGACCATAGTTTCCCAGGTGTAGCAATGCATACGATTCTTCGATAATCATTCGCGGGTGACCGTAGCCGAGCAGTCGCGCTCGACGAATGCGTGACAATGCTTCTTTGCCATCGCGGAGACGGTTTTCAGCGACCCCAAAGAAAAAATTAGCCTCACCGTCAGTAGGATCAATGCGAACCGCGTATTCGAAAACGCGCACCGCGTTTTCGAACTCTTGCGCTTCAAGCATACCAATCCCTTTTTGCACTAAAGCTAGTGAACCTTCTGAAGCGCTAGCGTTCATGAATCCGCTGCCGAGTGAAATAACGCATAGCAGGGTTGTTAAATGATCCAGCAAAGGGGGGCGGCGGTTCATTGTGCTTTCGGTGTCCTTAGCCCAGCGGTTTCGGCCTGGCCGAAGGCTTCGACAAAAAAGCGGCTCATATCTTCATAACCTGCATTAGGTGATGGCGGTTCGTACGATGGGGTGGTCGGCGCGGCGGCCTGCGGTTTGGTAGTCTGCGGCGTTGCTTGAGCGGCCTTCCAGGTATCGTAGTCTTTATAGAAGAAAGGCTTATCTTTATTCATACCCTCCATGACTTGCACGATAAATTCGTTGAAGTCCGCTTGATCGTCGGTCATGGTTCTATTGGGATATGGGCCAATCCCAAGCGTCGCATCGATGATTGCCATGCGGCCTTTGGTTGTCTCGAGATCGGATTGAAATGTCGTTCTAGCCTGTTCAACGGATATCGATTTTTCCTCTGTCTGATAGAGATCCTGAATTTCGGCATCGCTCGCCCCGTCGGAGAAATCAACGAACCCTGCTTGATCCTCCCGCGTTGTGGTGAGGAATTCGCGACCTGAATCCGGCAAGTTATAGCCGACATAGTCCCCGATATAAATTTCACTGTACAGGAAGATGCCGTTCTTTCCGCCGAACACGTCCTCTATTCTCTCAATCTTTAAACCGTCGCCATGATTATTGGCAATTAGACCATTGCCCAGAGAAACACCCACGTGAAAAAACCCGTATTCGTCCTGTCCGCCGTAGCGTTCGGTCGTGGTGCCAATGACGATTTTGCCGCGCGGCACCGATTCCCCATCCCACTCGGTCATGGTTTTTGGATCGATCAACGGTGTCAGTCCACCTCGAGATTGCGGCATTGGGCCAGTACCGGCTCCTGCGAACCAGGCGGCCAGGTGAACGGTTTCGTAGCAGTTCGCGCGCGTGATGTGAATTAACTCCTCATTCGTCGCAGTGCCGGCAAATCGCGGCTCGAGTTTTTGTTTTAGCTCGCGCGCGGACGGTCCCAATGGGTTGGAGGCCGCGGCTTCGCGTGCAACGCGATCTAAATCTGCGGGCGTTGCTTGGTCGTAATCAATTGAATTTTCGCCTGCAAGCGCCTCAATTGCGCCCGCAATATCTCCGGTCCCCTTAAATTTATTCAAAATCGCTTCTCTGGAACCTGCAGGTGGGGCATCGTTAATATAACCGGGTGTTTTGTCGTCCGGGATAAAGGTTTGGCCCGTGATAGGTGCAATGCTGGCTGTTCCAATGGGCTGAAAAGCCTGGTTTAGATTTAACCCCGTCAACGGGAGTTGCGATCCACCGTTGTTGAGAACAATTACTGGCTGTGTGTTCGATCCGATGGGCGCAACACCGGTCTGGGTAGTAGACTGCGGGCTCGGCGCAGGATTCTGCGTTAGACCTAATTGTTCTTCAACGTCTGCTGGTGTGTTGCGATTGTCGGTGGGCTCCATGCCAAGACCGTTCAGTGGATCGGTGGGCGAGCCCATGCCGCCAGATAGCGGCGGCGGGCAGGCAACGAATGGATCAGGGTTCTGGCCCAGCGATTCGTTACCGTCCGTCCAAAGAATACCGGAAGGCGTAAAGACGACACTACCGCTGCCAGGTGTAATACCGTCCGGGCAGATTACCGGCCCGCCTAAATGCGTACACTGAGGATTCGCTAACGCATTAACGCTTAATTGTCCGATAAGAAGTACAAGGAAGAGAGTTGGTGCAGCCCATCGGTTCATCAAGGAACCTCCGCGTAGTAAAAATCTGTGCCGTTATTATATCAATTGCATAGCGCCAATGGATGGGAAGGAGTGTCGGGATATTGGGGGACACAATGAGCTTCCCCCGATAAAACGGACGATTTAATTGCTATCAAGCATGGCTTCGAATTCGACCGGAGTCTTGTAATTCAAAGTCGCATGCCGACGTTGGCGATTATAGAACACTTCAATATATTCGAAGATGCTCTGCTTGGCCTGTTGTCGTGTGCGGTAGTCTTCATGGTCGACCCACTCGTTTTTCAGTGAGCCAAAGAAGCTTTCTGCCACAGCATTATCCAAACACTCTCCTTT
>JBCCFA010000588.1:0-2477 GCA_039029975.1 Pseudomonadota bacterium | reverse complement strand
ATGAGGTTATCTCACTAGAGGGTACAACCGCGCCAATCAGCAAACTGACTGCGAACCAAAATTATGAAGTTTCGCTAAACCTGGTTCATGAGCACGCCAGCGCGACCGTTAACGGGACGATTGAAAAACCACTAGATGCGACGGGTATTAATCTTCAAACCCGATTAAAAATAGATGAACTGGCCGATTTGCTTGGCCTAGAAAATGTAACGAGGGATTTAGGAGATCCACTTGTTTTAGATACTCGAGTATTAGGGTCTTTACAAGAAATCGAAGTCAAAGACATCAAAATCGATAATTCCGCGATCAAACTTAACGGTAAAGCGATGCTTAAGTTAAGCCAATCAATACCCGAAATTAGTTTTAATATTGCGAGCGAGCATTTTCGGCTCGACTCGATTTTACCCGAGACAGAACCCTCCATTGACGAAAGGGAAGGAAGACTTTTCTCCTCAACGCCATTTACTATCAATGAAATTCCCAAGGTATTAGTCAAGGGCAAAGTTAACCTTGCCGAAATTTCGTATAAAAATTACAAAATTACGGGTACGACTGGGGAAATTCGCGGTGAGAATTCCTTATTCCTCGTCGAGAACGTTTCTGGCAGTTTGGCTGGTGGTCAATTCGATCTAAGCGCAACAGCTAATCTGCAAACGCCGAAAACCCCCAATGTCAAAGTTAAAGCTCAAGCATCGCAACTTAACCTGGCCCAGTTAACCTTAGAGGACGGTAGTCAAATAGGTCATAGCGGTGTAGTAGACTTTTCGATCGAAAGCCAAGGCAGTGGCGACTCGCTCGCCGCGATTATGGCTAAATCAAATGGGTCCATTGCTGTTGACTTACACGACGCGCGGTTGCACGAACAAGCATCGAAAATTACGGGTGGCGGGTTGCTACTCACTATCTTGAATGGACTAAACCCCTTAAGTAAAGATTCTGCCGCCCACATTGAATGCGCTTCGATCAGATTTCCGGTGCGCAACGGCATAGCTACCAGCGAAACTGGCATCGGTATTCGAACACCTCAGCTAAACATTCTTGGCGGCGGTGAAATCAACTTTGCTAGCGAGGAAATTTCTTTCAAAGCGAAACCCAAGCCGCGTAAAGGAATCGGTTTAAACGTTGCGAGTCTGGCCGATTTCGTTGGCATAGGCGGTACACTAATGAATCCTGCACCTGCAACAGATGCAAAGGGTCTTGCTTCAGCCGGCGTTAAAATCGGTGCAGCACTGGCGACAGGCGGCATCTCACTATTGGCCGAGGGCTTATTCGACCGCGCGTCCAGCGATGTCGATGTCTGCGCAGTTGCACGAGGCGAAACTCAAATATCAAAAGACAACGCCACGCCGGGCGCTATTGAAGTTAAAGAGCAAGCACCGCCAACCACAGGCGGTAAAATTAAAGGCGTTTTGAAAGGTATATTTGGCAAATAAGCTTCGCTTAAGCATCTCTAAACGGCTGGGTCAGCATTCGCCAAATAAGTTTTTCATTCCGAGATCGGAAAATCGGCAAACCAATTTGCATATTTTGATGTCCCAGCTTTGGTGCCGCCAAATACGAAGAAAACAGTCTATCCCACCAGGGGAAATTGAATCCGAAATTATGATTCATCTCCGCGCCATCCGTCGAATGATGAACCCGATGCATATCAGGAGTCACGATAAATAGCCGCAAAAATTTATCGATATTTTCTGGTATCCGCAAATTACTGTGATTAAACAATGAGGTAGCGTTCAGCAAAATTTCGAAAACTAGAACAGCGAAAGCTGATGGGCCAGTTAAAAATACGGTGAAAATTTTTATCAAAATCGAAAGAACGATTGATAAAGGATGAAACCGGATCCCCGTCGTCACGTCGAAAAATAAATCGGCATGATGCATTCGATGCAAACGCCACAGCGGCTGAATTAAATGGAATACACGATGCTGCCAATAAATAGTTAGATCTAACAAAAGCAGTGCCAAAATCAATTCAAGGCCTACGCTCAGATCAACTTTATTTAATATCCCCCAAGCTTCATTCTGTGCGGTTGCGGCGAACGCGACAGCGGTTACCGGTATCAAAAAGCGCACTAGTAACTGGCTGACGAACGAAATACTAATATTGTGGGGCCAGCGGGATAACCGATCGCTCGAGGTTCGACGACGAGGAAATATGGCTTCTAAAAGTGCAATTAAGGCAAGCAATCCGAGAAAAATTAGTAGCCTGATGGCGGACTCTTCGAAGTTTAAAGATAAGTTCATTAGTGAAGCTATGGCATCCCGTACTTACCAACGTCTATCCATTACATATCAAACGCTTCCTTGAAAGAAACCGTTTCTAATTGCTCGAAGGCATCAAAATTTTCCAACGCTTCCCGCATTTCCTTAGGAATTATCGCCGAGTCCAGTGAACCATCTTCCTTGATATGTGCATAAACTCGTGTACCTAGTCCTTCACAAATTGCCGAACCGTTCGTTGCGTTAATGCAGCGTGT
>JBCCFA010000587.1:0-2504 GCA_039029975.1 Pseudomonadota bacterium | reverse complement strand
TCGCGCCCCCTGGTGTACGTTGGCAGCAAGCGCTGCGTGACAACTATGGCGCCGATTTAGTCGAAGGTTATTTAGTTAGCGAAGGAATACTTTCGCGAAGCGCGGCGCAATTATTTGCCAAATCAGAGATGTCCAATGCGAACGAGGCTATCGTTAGTAGGCTCGCGCTCGCTCTGGAATTTTGGGCACGCGGCTTAGTTGGGCCTTGATTGTGATGACGCTCGTAGATTTTAATAGGAATACTCGGTGACAAGCGCTCAACAATTCGCACCGATAGCGCTGTTTGTGTACAACCGCCCCGATCATACGGCACAAACCTTAAGTGCCCTACGTAACAACTCGCAAGCGGCTGATACAGATTTGTTTGTTTTTAGCGATGGTCCGCGAAGCGAAACTGATCGGGCGGCCGTTATGGCGGTTAGGGGAATGTTTGAGGAACAATCCGGATTTCGTTCCTTAAATCTCATAGAGAGCAAACAAAATAAAGGCTTAGCAACGTCGATCATTTCTGGTGTCACGGATATAGTTAATGAATTCGGTCGCGTCGTTGTCATTGAAGACGATCTGGTATCGAGTCCTAGCATGCTGGCTTACTTTAATGCGGCGCTTGATCATTTTGAAACATTCCCAAGTGTATTTTCCATATCCGCATACAATCACCCTAGTGCAGTCTGTAAGGTCCCCGATGATTATGATTTCGATGTGTACGCGATCCCTAGAATGCAATGCTGGGGTTGGGCAACCTGGCGAGATAAATGGCAGAACGCTGATTTTTCGGTACCCGATTTCCATCAATTTTTGAACTCCCCTAGCGCCGTAGCCAGCTACGAGCGGGTTATCGGACGAGATAGCTTGAACACGCTGAAAGCATGCATGCGCGGAGAAAAAGACGTGTGGGCATGTAGATGGGTATATACTCACTTCAAACACAACGCCGTGTGTATTTGTCCCACAAAATCACTGATAGAGAATATAGGCCTTGATGGTAGCGGGATGAATTGCGGCGTTAGCGATGATTTTGCCCAAAACGTGCTGAACAATAACGTTGAATCCTGGCGTTTTCTGAAGAATATTTTTGTTGATGAGCGACTATTTAATAATTTTATGGGCGTATTCGGTAATGCGCCCAATCGCGTTCCTAACGAACCATTAACCAATCATGATCTGGCGATGACAGAATCGAATTTGCATTCACCCACGGTACTTCAGCGGTTAGCCTATTGGTTGGTACGTCCTCGGCAACTTGTGGGGCGATTACGTGAGCTAAAGGTTGAGAAAAACAGCGAAGATAAGGAAGTTATTGACAATAAACCGAAGCGGCGAACCATCACTGTGCAAACTCCGCAACGTCCATTAATCAGATTGGGTACGGGCTATGGTGGCTGGCATGTACCGGCAGAAGGTATTGGGCCGGATGACGTCGTCGTTTCGGCGGGTGCCGGCGAGGATATCTCATTTGATATTGAGTTGGTCGCGGAATTCGGCTCAAGAATCATTATTGTCGATCCAACACCGCGAGCATCGGCACATTTCAACATGGTGAAAAATTTAACCCAGGAAGGGCGAAAAGCTGCGATTAATCACAGCGAATCAGAGTTCTATTCGCCGAGTGAAAATGCCTTCGACCGAATATCGTTCAAGCCGGTTGGTCTGTGGCATCAAAATGAAACTTTGAGTTTTTTTGCGCCCGCCAATCCTAAGCACGTTTCGCATTCGATCGGCAATCTACATAACAGTGAGGAAGCTTTCGAAGCGGAGTGTATTTCCTTATCAGAATTGATGGACCGAGAATCGGTTGCACAGATAGATATCCTCAAATTAGATATTGAAGGTGCGGAATTTCAGGTGCTAGAACAAATGCTTTGTACAAATATACGACCGAGTTATATTCTCGTCGAGTTCCACCCGGGCAAAGACGAGTTAGAAAAAACTCAACGCATTCGAACGAATGCCTTATTAAGTAAGTACCAGGATGCTGGTTACGCCGTGGTCCAGAATAGCGGATGGGACTACGTGCTAGAGCAGCAAACTTAGAACAGCTCAGCGTTAATCTACCTTATGTCATGTTGAAATCTATACTATCTCGAATTGTTGCCAAACCGGTGAGCGCTTCTGGCGATGTCGCCAGCTATAACCGTGCCACGCATCGTATCGTCCCGCGCGGAGCATCCGTATACGATCCAAAAGTTTTCGGAAAATACGATTTAGAGAATCAGAAAATAGTTGCAAAAGAAGAGGCTTCCGGGAATTTTGACTTGGATGTCATCGTTCCTTTGGCTCAACGCCATCGAAGCGTCGTTGATTACCGACTGGACTGCGACAGAATCAACTTGTCCTATCAGTTTATTCCGTCGGGATCCGGCATGTTGTTAGATGCATGTTCGCCTATTGTCAACGAACCCAAGCACTCGCTACAAAGATTAGACACCTTAATCCCTGCGATCATGTTTTACTATGAACGGCCAAAGATCACCGAGGTCTTTGAGTATCGCCGCCAATCGCTT
>JBCCFA010000586.1:0-2514 GCA_039029975.1 Pseudomonadota bacterium | reverse complement strand
TTTGCATTTACGGCCCGTTGTCGGATTGCGAACAAAAGATTACTGCATTTCGACAAGCGGGCGCATCTCAACCTGTCCTTGCGGTTAGCCCCGTTAATGAAGATCGAGACAGCGCGACACGGCGGGTGATCAAACTTTTTGCGCGCGCTTAAGATTTGGAAACTTACATCTGAGGCTTTAACTGTGAATGCGCGACGCATATTGGTTTTAATCTTGATCATCGTTTTAACGGTATCTCTTATCGGTTGCGCTCAGCTTGGGCCGAAGGCAATTGAAGCAAGCCGCACCGACTATAACATTGCGATGCATCGGACCGAGGAGGAGCAATCACTGCTAAACCTCGTGCGTTTGCGTTACGGTGATCGTCCTTATTTTCTTGAGGCGACCGCGCTTAATACGCAATTTAGTATTTCCCCAAGCGTTGACGCGCGGGCAACCTTAAACCCTGATAGCGCCGACATCGTTAATCTTGGCGGACGCCTCGCGTTTGAGGAAAAACCAACCATTAGCTATTCGCCCCTGACAGGTGAGGCATTCGTTCGCCAAGTACTGTCACGCATTTCCATAGAAACACTTCTACTTCTTGATGCCAGCGGCTGGAAAACCGATCGGGTGCTAAGACTAGGTGTTGAAAAAATCAATTCACTCGACAATGCCGCTCGCGCATCGGGGCCTACGCCGTCGGTCGGCTCAGACGTGGCCCCGTTTTTACGCGCGATCGCTTTGTTATCTAATTTCCAAGATCAAAACGAGTTGCGTTTCGCGCGCAAGACCGCCAATGAAAAGACTGAGTACGTTGCTCTTTTTGCGGACAGCGCCACGCACACCGCAGAATTTCAAGAGCTGGCGTCGCTGTTAGATCTAGATCCTATGCTGGGCGAATACAAACTCGCGGCAAATACCGTGAAAACTGCCAAAGACACGATTAGCCTATCAACGCGTTCGTTTATGGGTGTGCTGTATTTTCTATCACAAGGGGTCGTGGTACCGGAAGAGCATGTTTCCGCTGGCCTTGTCGCACTGACGAAAAACCCTAGCGGCTCGCTGTATGATTGGGAACAAGTCACCTCAGGATTGTTGGCAGTTCGATCAAGTAAACAACAAGAGTCACTTACTAACGTTTCGGTGCAATATCGAGGGCATTGGTTTTTTATCGACGATACTGATATCCAGTCAAAGTCGACCTTTGCTCTGCTCGGGCAACTCTACGCCCTACAGAGCAAAAGCAATGAGAGCGCCGCTCCCGTGCTTACGCTACCGTTAGGTAATTGATGTCGGTGGTAGGCTGAGAAATCGTTTCTTTACGTAATGAAAAAACTAAAAGAACGTGCACAACTACCCTATCACAACCCCATCTGACGTACCGCCAGGTCGCGCATGATTTCTGCAGAACCACCGCCAATGGTCATTACTTTAGTTTCGCGATAAATGCGTTCAATCGCATTGCCGCGCAAATACCCTGCGCCGCCCAAGATCTGCACCGCTTCGTTGGCGCAGAATTCGAGCGCGCTTGAGCAATAGAATTTCGCTTTGCTGATTTCTGCAACCGGCATCTCACCCTCATTGATGCACCAACAGATTTGATTAATTAAGGCTTCCATGGCATCGATACGCGCCGACATATCGGCGATTTTGTGGCGTATAACCTGGTGTTTAGCGAGCGGTTTACCGAATGTTTGGCGGTCCTGCGCATAGGCGATACTATCGTCTAAGCAACGCCGCGACATACCTAACATTTGCGCGCACATAAACAATCGCTCGTAGTTAAAGTTGTTCATGATGGCGAGAAATCCCCTGTTCTCGTCGCCCATCAGATTATTCACCGGGACTCGGCAGTCTTCTAAATAAAGGGTTGCCGTATCTGAAGCCCACCAGCCCATTTTTTTCTCTATTGCCGTTCGGGTGAAGCCTGGGTTGTCGGCCTCAACAAAGAACAGCGAGATGCCGGCCATGCCCTCATCGCCAGTGCGCGCAGCAATCACAAAGTACGCAGCATTCATGCCGCCAGTAATAAAAGTTTTCGAACCGTTGATCACAAATTCGTCGCCTTCACGATGGGCGTGCGTTTGCATATTGGCAACGTCAGATCCGCCGGACGGTTCGGTAATGCCAAGCGCTCCGCCTTTTTTGCCAGAGAGAATTTCCGGCAGGGCCCGAGCCTTGATGTCTTCCGCGGCCAGCTCGCTTAGCGGACCCACCATGATGCTGCGTGAGCCGATGCTCGCGATCACGCCACCAATGCCACCGCGGCCGAGTTCTTCGGCCGTCGCCGTGCGCATGAAGGCATCGTCAAAACCAAGACCGCCGTACTGCTCATCGATACCAAAGCCGAACAAACCGAGCGCACAGGCTTTCTCATGAAGCGCCCACGGAAAAGTCCCCGCTTCGTCCCATTCGTTAGCGTGCGGTTCTATTTCCTGTTTGACAAAACGGGCTAGCGTTTCTCGAAATGCCCGGCGCTCGTCGGTATCGAATGGATTGCGCATAGTAAGAAGATCTCCAGTTATTAGGAAT
>JBCCFA010000585.1:0-2530 GCA_039029975.1 Pseudomonadota bacterium | reverse complement strand
GTACAAACGGTACACCAAAAACAAGTATTAAAGCGATAAACGGTAAGAGCAAAAACAGCGTGCCGTAAAGTTCTAACCATGCTTGCGTGCGTATATCCAGTTTGCTGTGCACTACATCCACTCGAATGTGTGCGTCATCAACGTAGGCGTAACTCAAGCCAAATAAAAAACCAATTGAATACAAGTGCCACTGTATCTCCTCGAATTCAACGCGCCCCTCACCGAAGGCATAGCGCAGAATAACGTTCAAAACGATGATCGCAACTAACAGCAGCCAAATCCATGACAGCAAGTAAGAGAATTTTCTAATCGCTTCGTCTATAGACCGCGACAAAGTAGTGTGGGGTAACTGCATTAGAAATCGCGAGGTAGATAGGCGCGAGTTTTCCATGCTGCGTATTCGCGACGAAATTTCTGCTGCGATTCTAGAATTTTCCGAAACATCTCATCTTTCGCGGCTTCTTCTTCCAACACCTCTTGCGTGACTTTTTGTAACGCTCTTAGTACCGCCTCCGGTAAAACCTGCGCGCTCACGCCGAGGTCTGCGAAACCGTTGATAACAGCCCCTTGCTGAGATTCCGTTTTGGCCAAATTTCGTGTGACCGCAGCGGTGCAGGTGACTTCAATTAGGCGTTGTTGCTGCTGACTTAGGTTTGCCCATACATCAAGATTGACCAATAAGTGACTCGCGGTTGCCGGCTGATGCCACCCAGGAAAGTAGTTAAAGCTCGCGATGCGATTAAAACCTAGGGCTTGATCAACGACCGGTAAGGAAAATTCTGATGCGTCAATCGCCCCTTTCTCCAAGGCTTGGTAAATTTCACCGCCGGGAATCATGGTGACCGAAGCACCGAGCCGCTCCATAACCTTGCCACCGATCCCGGCAAAGCGAATTTTCATGCCCTCGAGATCATCAAGTGATTCAATTTTTTCTCGAAACCAGCCAGCGGTTTCGGGGCCGATAATGCCGCAAAAAATCGGTTTTGCGTGGTATTGTTCATAAAGCGCTTCGCCCAATTCTCTGCCGCCTGCTTCGAACCACCAAGCCGAAAATTCAACTGGCTCCATCCCAAAAGGGACTGCTGCAACCAGCGTAGACGCCGACGTTTTTCCTTGGTCGTAACCCAGCCAGGTATAGCCAGCGGGTACTTTGTTATCGCGTACGGCATCGCTGACACTGAATGCGGGGACGACCTCTCCGGGATCGAATAGCTTGAAACGTATCGATCCCCCGCTCGCCTCATCGAGCGCGTCACGTAACCACACCGGGTTATCACCTAGCCCGGGAATCGATGTTGCGAAGGCGAGTGGCACGCGCCAATTAATATCGCTCGTAGGCGTGCCAGTGGTTCCTCTCCCACCAAAAGCTTCTTCTCCCATGGGAGAGCTTGTAGGTCGAATGGCTAAACTAGCGAGCACACCAAAAAGGAAGGCCGCGATTATCGCAATTAGTCCGGCTCGGTTGGATACCATGTCTGTTTATTGCCTGATATTTTTTCTTTGTGCAATCCGAATCACTGACAGCCACGGAACGCCCGGGTTATCATAGCCCAATGTTTAACTATCATTTCAGTCACAAAATTCAGCGCAGCTATTCTAACAGCAGTCTTGAGCTCAGACGTGTGCGACCGTCCGTTCTTGCCTATGTAATTAACCGCCATCCGAGCGCCTAAGTACTTTCAATGATCCAATCTTTTTGGCTCGGCATTTTCGCCGTGACATTCGCTGTTGTCGCCTGGGGCGTGCAACTACCCATCGCTAAAGATGCCTTCGAGGTGGTAAATCCTTTTCACCTAACCTCCATTCGCTACGCTGGCGCAGTAATTTGCCTCGGGGCACTGCTTGTCTATCGAGAAGGTTTAAGCGCACTGAGTTTTGACGGTCATGGCTTGCACCTGAGCATGATAGGCGTCGTTGGTATGTGCCTCTCACCCGTCCTGGTGTTTATCGGTATGTCGATGTCTGTCGCGGAACACGCAGTCATTATTGTCGCACTGCAACCCACAGTCACCGCACTTGCGCTGTGGATACTTGGGAAGCAGCGACCGAGTTTGTTTACGCTCGGCTGTATTGTCACCGCGCTAGCGGGCGTCGTACTGGTCGTCACAAAAGGTCAACTCTCTTTTGCAGGAAACCGCCGCGCGTTGGTCGGCGACATCATCGTATTTGGTGGGGCGGTCGCTTGGGTTGTCTACACGCTCGGTGCGGCAAGATATGCGCGTTTCTCCGCTTGGCGTTTAACGGTGTTAACGATGTTCCCAGGTACCGTCGCGACCATTTTAATCACCGCATATATGGTGAATTTTGCCGGTGTTACCGCACCTAGCGCTAAAGATTATCAACAAGTGAGTTTGGAACTTGCCTATCTCACCTTTGTTGGTGTTTTTTTAGCCATCCTCGCTTGGAATTTTGGCTTACGCAGAGTTGGTGCACAAAATGCGACCTTGCTCATTAATTTAATGCCGGTAACCGCTTTCGCCTACCGTTCCTGGCAAGGTGTGGCGTTTCAAGCAATTGAATTATTTGGTGT
>JBCCFA010000584.1:0-2534 GCA_039029975.1 Pseudomonadota bacterium | reverse complement strand
TTGATGAAACCAAATTTCAGTTCATCTTTTTCTACATCCAGCATTTCAGCTTTGACGCCATAAGAGGCAAGGCTTAAGCAGATGCTCGCGGCCATCGCTATGAAGTATTGGCTGTAGCGAGTGTGGGAAAAAATACTTACCTGATTAAGCGAACTCATCGTGACTCCTTTTTCTCATCCAAACGGTACTAGTTTATTTGGTTACTTTTCACAAAAAAGTACGCCGCTGAACAACGTCGACAGTGTGGGAGAGGAGTTCCGTCGAGTTGATGCAGCGGCGTTGCTGTAAAAAAATTATTAGCAAAAAGTGATAGTAACGAGAAAGGTATTGCAAACCGCGGGCCAACTTTTGCTTTTTAAGCTTAGGTTTTACTTTTCAAACGCTTAGCAGATAAAAGTGAAAGTTTCGGGCGTGTGTTTTTTGTTGCAACGCACAACATGAGAACCTATTAAGCATTTTTGCACGGAAAAAGTGCGAAGCAGGTAAATTACTATTTTAATATTTCAGCGGCGGAGATGATCGTTTCGGAGAGATCAACCAAGCGCATGTTGCGGTCCATTGCCATTTTTTGCATGGCTCGATAAGCATCGGCTTCGCCCAAGGATTTGCGTTGCATCAAAATACCTTTTGCCCGTTCGATCGTTTTTCGTTCGCTGAGTTGCGTTTTTGTAGCAACTAACTCCACACGTAAGTTATTTAGTTGCCGGAATCGAGCAACAGCCAAGAAGCTCATCAAAGATAATTTTTCACCGTCCGGAACGTCGTTTAGCACGACATTCACGCCGAGTTCTGTCACTAATCTTATCGGATCGCGTTTTGTATCTCTTGTAATGAGAATGACAGCGCACGGTGCGACACTTTGAACCGCCTCTATCGCCGCAATCACTGGAGGTGATATCTCTGGGGCAACCACGGTCAGTAATTCCGGAGATGTTTTTGCCGCGCAGCTGGCCAAGGCATCGAAGGTACGAACAACGCTTAGCTTGCTCGCTAATCCTGCACTAACAAAAGCCGCCTTTATTTTATCTAAGGATAGTTCGGTCGGTTGCTCTTGTTGAAATTCGGCCGCAATGATAGCGGTAACCGGCTCGCAAAGTTCATCGTACCCAACTAACTGCAATGCGCCACTTTTCACAATAATTCCGCTGCATTTAGGTTGCTACTAGGCGGGCTGCAATATTTTTAGTAATCGAATTGCAGCCATACCCATACTTTGGTTACATCGTTATTTTGAACGCCACCGGCGCGCGCCAAAGATGTTGCGTTTTTGTCGGCACTGTAGATAGCGGCCTTCGTACCCACCGTAAAGTGCTTGTTAAACTTGCGCGCATAAAGGACATTGATTTCGTCACCGTATTCATAACTCAAATTGTCCGAATCTAGCATGTGATAGGAAAAGATAAACTTACCGCCGAACACACCACTTGCGATAGCTGTGATATAGATATCTTCGATACCATCAGCAGGCGTTGTTAAGAACCGGTCTGCCCACCCTTGGAAGGCGTGAGCCGTTGCCAACGGCGTTCGGAACCCAAAAGTCCCGTCGCCTTCGAGCAGTTCGTAATCGAACTTTAATACAAGATTGCCGAGAAACGGCTGCCCTACTTTTATCCCGAGTCCAACTTCGGCGAGGTAATAATCCACATCAACGTCAATCGCATTGGAACTTGCATCGCTTTGCGTAGCAAATTCCCCAGCGTAGATAAACTTAAACGTTTCGGATAAAGGAATGGCGCCATTGGCGCGAGCACCATAGGTATCGAGCGCGTTGGCAGTCGAATTCTCTATGTCCAGAAGATAACTGTATGCTTCAAGTTTGACGTATTTGAAGCCTCCGTATTGAGCGTTAAAGACGTAGCAGTCACATTCAAACTCGCCGGCCGCGCCAGGCGCGTCATCGCCAAAAATCCGCTGGACCTTGTTGATGTATGCACCTGTTACGCGTGCACCTTCAATCGGTTTGGCGTCGAACCTGATAGCGTCGAAGCTTTGATGGTTCTGACGCCAGATCACGTTACCCATGAAGCGATGGAATGGCGCTTTTCTAAACAAAATATATTGGCGCCCCACTTTGATATCTAGTGGTTTTATTCCCGTGAATCTAACCCAGGCCCGGTTCAATTCGGTACCGGGTGGATCAGCAACAATGGGGTAGAGACCGGCTTTTGCGGTATCAAACCCACCTTCACGATAGTCATCGGTAAACAATTGGGCCAGGTGTTCCATTTCTGCGTACACGCTGACCCCATTCCATTCACCGGTTTCGTATCCGATCGCCGCTCTGAGAATCGAGGAAGCTGCATCGTTGGCAGGAACCAATTCGTCATCGACGTGCTCAAATCGATAGCGCAACTGAATGGTAGGTTTACCTGAAGAAATAAAGTCTTTAATTGCTGTTTCTATACCATCTTCGGCTGTTGCCAGACTTTGGATGAGTAAAAGGAACAGGGCTAACAGTGGTTTGAGTGTCGTTAAAAATGCGCGCTGCGTGTTCACGTTTGTATTCGTCCCAACGGCCTCGGGCGGCGCGTGGT
>JBCCFA010000583.1:0-2544 GCA_039029975.1 Pseudomonadota bacterium | reverse complement strand
CGCCGCACCCTCCAGGCCGCGCTTTCGTACCCCGTCCCGGCCGAAGCATTATGGCCAACTTGTAACCCGCCACCAGAACCAAGCGCCAACGTATTTAAAGTATCGATAGCGCCCCCGTGATACGGCGAAAAATAGTATTTCGAATCCTTATAGATAAGCGCCAGGGCCGAATCTGCCCAATCATCATCACCCGCGAGAGATAAAGCTAGCAAGCTAGCGAAAGCCCCACCCCGTCCCCATACGTCGTTTAAGTAATAATGAACACCCTCATCTTTCTTAGGTTTTTGCACTCGGGGGTATTTTTTTTTAATCAATGAAATAACCTGCTGACGTTCAGTCGCAGATAAAAGCGGGTAAATCCAATCAAACAACAATGCGTACTGCAACAAACGGTTGGCTTTTTCTAAACCGGACATTTCCGAGACTTTGCCTTTCATTAAGAGCTGTTTCGCTCTTTCACCCGCCGCGCGGTCGTTCCACACAACGAATTTGAACGCTTCGAATGTTGCGTTTTTCTTCTTCGTCAGCTCTTCGACATCGCGCGCATAAAGTTCGTGAGCAAGTTTTTCTCGTAGAGCCGGTAACGTCTTGCGGTTTAGAAATAATCGTGGGTGCGGATTAAGGTTTCTCTCGGCGGCCGGCGGGGGAAGCGTGACTTCTAAGGAAACTGCCGCGTCGTTAGCGGCGGGTTCTAAGCTGCTAGATGGCCCGTCGGCCGCGGCGCCAACATGTCCCGTAACTACGCCTAGCCAAGATAAGGCGAGTAATTTAGCGATCTTCACAATTTCAGTTTGGCTTTTTCGCTCATTGCGCATTTTGTATTCCAATTTAACCTTCTATTAAGTCCGCTTTATCGAGATGAGTAATTTTCGGCTTAACGGCGAATCATGTACTTCGCGACTGTGCCGGTAACGACAAGCTACGACCAATTAGTTCCGACCTATAGATAGTTTCGTAGCGATCAAGCTTGATCTCAAGGGAGTGAGCCTTGGCAGTTCGGACACAGTTCGGTTTCAGCGCCGATATTTTTCGTCGATTATTCGCTACTGATTCTATAACTCGACTCAGCTCCGAATCATCTTCCGCCGGAAACAAAAAACCGTCGTAGTTCTCTGTTATCAGGTCTCGATGCGCCGATATATCAGAAGCGATGCATGGAACCCCAAGCGCCAACGCCTCGAGGACGACATTTGGCATTCCCTCTACCAAACTTGGGTGTATCAGGCAATCCGCGGTAGATAATTTAGACATTAATTTCTCGCGTTCGAGGTTCGGAGACAGTTCGACATTCCTTAAGCCCCAATCAGAAATATTGTCCCGAAGGGTTTTTTCGAGATAACCCTCACCAACAATCGTCAAGGAAACTTTGTCGCTGGCGATATATCTCAATGCTCTTAGTATCACTTGGTGGTTTTTAAGTGGCGTGAGCCAACCGATCGCGATCATTTTCAACCTAACTCGACAACTGAACGTGACTTTTCCGAGATTCTCTAAATCGCTAACGCCGTTAGGTACACGGGCAACTTTTTCAACTGGTATGCCGTACCTCTTCACAAGAAGCCCCGCGAGTTCCGAATTCGGCGCGGTAAAAAAGCTCACACTTGGTTTGGAGCAATGGAACCAATGGCGAAACGAGGACGACCGCATAGAGCCATAATTTATTTCTGGATAATTCCTCAGTTCTGCTCCTCTTAACGTCGCGATAACTGGTATCCCATTCGCACCACTCGCGATCACACAGTTTTCACCTCCAGGTGAAAAAAAATGCGTATGAATAATCTCGATCTGTTCCTGACGGATAATCTGCATCACTGAACATTCCGTTTTCAGTATTTGCAATGTGCTATGAAAGCCAAGAACAAGTCCGGGTAAAAACCTCTGGGGAAATCGAAAAACCAGTCGAGCGATCTGCGGCAATAAGCGCCACCCGGAGACTACGTTCACGGTCTTTATTTTTGACGAGAATCCTGCTGGTGGCGAAAACTTAGTCAGGAGTATTACTTCATGTCCTCGTGATATCAGACCCTCCATTTCGCGTATGACGAAATTGTAGGTGACGCTGTCACGGATATCTTCGGATTTCACCTTTGGCGACAAAAATAGTATTTTCATTCAAATGCAACTGCTTAACCAAACTCTGAAAATGGCGACGGACGGGATTCGAACGAAGGTTAAATTGAGGATAGCGAGTTAATTTAGCCCAATTGTTTCATAGTGTTAGCAAGTGTGATGTAGTGCATATTTTCGCCGGTTTTAACCCCCGCGCGCGGCACCAAAATATCGCCGATTTCCCTTAACTCTGCTACATTTTACTAGGTAATCGTAAGATTTCCTCAAGCATTATTTTATACCGCTATCTTTGCAATTTTAGGCTTTCAATACCGGATCGCCGCTTATCTCGCATTGATGGCACGCGAGTACTGTTTCACACACGAAAATTAGCAACTATGACTCCCATCTTCTTTATGCTCGTCTACTCGCTCGGGCTAGTTGCCGCACTATGTAAACAGATAAGTATAAATCCCATAGATCGGATGTTTAAAT
>JBCCFA010000582.1:0-2554 GCA_039029975.1 Pseudomonadota bacterium | reverse complement strand
GGTTTAGACACGCTGGTGGAATTGGTCGACAGAAACGTCTACCCGCTTGCGGAGTTTCCAGCCGGCCAATGGGATTATATGTTCTTCTATCAAGAAAATTTCGACCGCGCGACAACGGTTTTCGCCGCGAACCCACGGCGCACGCTCACCGCATTATTTCGTGCAGGAGGCGCAGAGCAACGAGGTCTGCCTACTTTCACCGCCTCTGTTAGGGCAGAAGGGGGTTGGTTTGGTGGGCTTGATGAGGCGCCGGCGATGCCGCTAGATACGCGAGTGATCTCGGAAGCGGATCTAGAGGTTTACGTGGATAGTGTGTCTCGCAACGGATTTTTTGGTCCCGACGCTTACTATATGAATCACGAGGCTAATGCCGAGTTTTCTAAACAGGCTCGACATAATGGCAATATCGATCTGCCGGTTTTATTTTTGGCCGCTCGATATGATTACGTTTGCGAAACGGTTGATTCTCGCTTAGCAGAACCAATGCGCAAGCAGTGTTCAAATCTTACCGAGGTCACTATAGACGGCGGTCATTGGCTTGCCCAAGAAAAACCTCAAGAGGTGAATACAGCCTTAAAGGATTGGTTGCTGAAACTGTGACCTCACAGTTTGCGTTGTGTTTCAAGATTCAACATCGAAATTCGAAAATCCGAACACCCCTTAGGATTCCGCTCACCGCAGAATTCGGTAATCTCTTAAGTTATTGAGAACATTAGCACATTTTGTGCGACTGTCGCCCTATGCGCTGATATCAACAGCTTTCTAATTGTTAATGCTGGCCGTTGATCCGTTGTGTTGTCTTGACTACTTCGCCTATTCTAGCCGCTAGGCCGATATTCAATCTCCAACTATAAAACATTCGGTCTCATATAAATCTAACAACATAACAACAGAGGTGGATAGTAACGATGAGCGCAACAGCAGTTAGTTTATTAGGACATCTGGGCTGGATAATTTTGCTTTCAGTTCTTTTAATTGGTGCAAGAATATCTACGTCTTTGACAAAAGGTAACGCGTTAAATTCTTTTTCCCAAGATGGGAGCGACCTACCCGCTTGGGGTGGCAGAGTTACACGCGCGCACGGTAACTCATTAGAATGGATGGTCATTCCCGCGTCGCTGATGTTATTCGGTCTCGTCACCAATCAGACCGAAATAACCAACGGGCTTGCGATGATATGTCTATATTGTCGCGTAGCGCAGTCAGTAGTGCATATGGCTTCAACGTCGGTGCCTGCGGTTCTGGTGCGTGCAACATTCTTTTCGGTTCAGGTTGCGATATGGGCAATTTGGGCGTGGAAATTTTATAGCGCCGCTTAAATATCGACAGATGGATCCAAGCCCGCGTTTGCGGGCTTGGTATTCAACCTTTTCGAGCGTTTTTAATCAGCTCGTATGCTGTTTTTATTTCCTGCGTCTTTTGCGTTGCCACTCGCATCATTTCGTCAGGTAAACCTTTTGCGACAAGCTTGTCCGGATGATGTTGACTCATTAAACGGCGATAAGCTTTCTTGATTTCGCCGTCGCTCGCATCATCGCTTACCCCCAATAATTTGAAGGCATCGGCTAATTGCTCCGCGTGCGATCGCCCAGAATAATCTCCGCCTTCGCCGCGTTGCATTCGGATTGCCGCTTCCAGCTGACTCAAAAACCGATCATCGAAACCTAGCGAGCGATTAAGGTCCTGCAAAATGGCGCGCTCAGCTGCGTGAACGCTGCCGTCTGCATAGGCAGCATGGAATTGAATCTCCATGAACATTCTTAGTAAGTTGCTGCGTCGCCCGCAGACCGAGCGGAATTGGGTGACGACACCCAGGTAGTCGAACTCTTTCGACTTCCCTGAATTAAACAATCGTTGCGCGGCTTGCCGTTGCTCATTGTTTAATGACATCTGGGTCATCAAATCATTGGCAATTTGGATTTCATCGTGTGTCACCTGACCGTCTGCTTTCGCGATATGGCCCATCACGGAAAAGGTCGCGGTGAAAAAAGCCGCTTGGATGTTTTCTTGAGAGTTAGCGTTAAGGGCTTCGTGATCGAAAGACAAACCTTTATCAAATTGGTGCCCCATCACCGCACCAAATAGCGCGCCGATTGGTCCGCCTATCGCAAAGCCGAAGGCGCCGCCGGCAATTTTCCCCCACCAATTCATTGTGCGTTCGCTTGATTAATAACCAGTTGCCGAGGCCAATTGATTGTGAATTCCACGCCCGGATCGCAGTGTCGAACGTCAATTTGCGCGCCCATATTAGTGGCTAATTCGTGCACTAAAGCGAGCCCAATACCGGTGCCCACGGTTTCTCTAGTGAGTTCATTTTCACTGCGGTAAAAAAGCTCGAATATTTTTTTCATTTGCGATTGTTCGATACCCGGTCCGTAATCTCGAATCCCTATCTCGAAACTGCCATTGTTTAGGATTTTTGATCGGATTAATACTTCTTTCCGCTCTGCGTTACGAGAGAATTTAATGGCGTTATCAACGATGTTAATTATTATTTGGAGACAGGCGTCAGTTGAGGCGCGAATGGATTTATCCGTATCCGTTTGTTCGAACT
>JBCCFA010000581.1:0-2568 GCA_039029975.1 Pseudomonadota bacterium | reverse complement strand
GAACCAGCCGCGGGTTCGCTCATGCCAATCGCCGAAATTGCTTCACCACTGACGAGCTTTGGTAACCAGTGTTGTTTTTGCTCGTCGGTCCCATAGTGAAAAATGTACGGCGCGACGATATCTGAGTGCAGATGGAAGGCAACACCTGCGAATCCAGCGCGTCCCATTTCTTCGGCAATTATCACGCTATATAGGAAATCTGCGCCGGCACCGCCATATTCTTCTGGTACCCAGGGGCATAACAAGCCCGCGTCACCGGCCGCCCGCCACACGTCACGGCTGACCATGCCATTCTTTTCCCAGTTCGCATAATGGGGCGCGATTTCTTTGTCGATAAAGCGTTTTATCGCGTCACGAAAAGTTTCGTGTGAGTCATCAAAAAGTTTGCGAGGCAGCATGCCGAAGGTACCGAATTAGCGGAAGCATGATGCTCCCATAAGCGAGCCATTTTTACTAGGCAAAGTTTGAATCTGGTTGCGAAGACTGCATCGCGCTATGCTCCGCAAGTGAGATTAATCGGACAGGAGACACCCGTGATGAGCCACCACAATGAAATCACAAATTTGCTCGGTAAATACTGCCATCTTGTTGATCGCGGACAACCGCAGGAAGTAGCCCAACTATTCGCTGAAGACGCCGTTTTATTGCCAAAATATGATGGCCCCTACCGTGTTGAGGGCAGAGATGCCATTCAGGGCTGGTATCAGTTTTACACCGATAATTTTAAAGTAGGCATCCGGCATCTAAAGCATCTTATCCACTCGATTGTGATAGATGTAGATGACAGTGGCGTAAAAGCTTCCGGCATGTGTTATTTGACCGCCTACTTAATTTCTAATGCCGATGGCATGGCGCACCAAGCGCAAGGGACTTATTTCGATACCTATGTTCAGCAAAACGGGGAGTGGTTGTTTAGCCAGCGCGAAATTAACGTCGAGTTTCTTACCGACTGTGGAGCACCCGTTGAGCAACTTGAGCCGCTAGGATTCCCGACAAGTTGAAAATTTAACCTGCTGAATAAAACTAACTAACGAGTTAAACACGACCATGTCCAAACCCGACACAATTACGTACACAATCGATGGCGATATTGGCGTTATTACCGCCGCGAATCCGCCGGTGAACGCGCTATCTCATTTCGTAAGATCAGGTTTAGTTGAAACCCTCAACGAAGCTGCGCTTGATGAAACTAAAGTGACCATTATTGTCTGTGCAGGTAGAACTTTTTTCGCAGGCGCCGATATTACCGAGTTTGGAAAACCGCCGAAGCCGCCGTCATTTCAGGAGCTCATGCGAGAGATCGAAGATCACGCGAAGCCGGTTGTAGCCGCCATCCATGGCACCGCTTTAGGTGGTGGATTGGAGCTGGCGCTGAGTTGCCACTATCGGTTGGCGGTACCGAGCACTCGTGTCGGATTACCGGAGGTACATTTAGGTATTTTGCCTGGCGCGGGTGGAACGCAAAGGTTACCGCGTTTAATTGGGCCTGAAGCGGCACTCGAGGCAATTACCAGCGGGCGCCATATCGGCGCCGAAGAAGCGCTAGCACTTGGCATTATTGATGAAATAACGCCAGCTGATGATTTAATTGGCAGCGCCAAGCGTTATGCCGAAAGCGTGATCGAACAAGGCTGCAATATTCGCAAAGTGAGCGAATTAAACGACAAAGTGACGAACGTCGATTTGTCGATTTTCGACACGGCGCGCAAAAAAATGGCGCAAAAAAAACGTGGTTATGATGCACCACAGCGCTGCATCGATTGCGTAGAGGCAGCGTGCACCAAACCGTTTGAGGACGGGCTCGCGACAGAAAGAGAGTTGATCGGCGGATTAATAAGCGGCAATCAGTCGATAGCCCAACGCCATATTTTCTTTGCGGAACGAGCAGCAGCAAAGGTTGATGATATGCCCAGGGATGTGCCAACCGAACCAATTAACTCGGTTGCAATCATTGGTGCGGGCACCATGGGCGGCGGCATAGCAATGAATTTTGCCAATGTTGGGATCCCGGTAACGCTGTTAGAAACCAAGCAAGACCATCTGGACAAAGGCTTAGGGATTATTCGCGGTAACTACGAGCGCAGCGCGAAGAAGGGACGTTTTTCCATGGAGGAAGTCGAAAAACGGATGGGCTTAATTGCGACAAGCCTTGATTATGCCGATCTCGCTTCGGTGGATATGGTTATCGAAGCAGTGTTTGAAAATATGGCGGTAAAAAAGGAAGTGTTTCACGCATTAGACGCTGCCACCAAGCCGTCATGTATTCTCGCTACGAACACCTCCACCTTAGACGTGAATGAAATTGCTTCGGTTACGCAGCGGCCAGAAAAGGTCATTGGCTTGCACTTTTTTAGTCCTGCAAATGTGATGCGGCTTTTAGAAATTGTTCGGGCCGATAAAACGAGTTTTGAAACGCTAGCGAGTAGTCAAACGATATGTAAAAAAATTGGCAAAGTTGGGGTTGTGGTTGGCGTTTGTGACGGCTTTGTTGGTAATCGAATGTTGCATAAGTATGCGAGTCAAGCGCAGTTCTTACTTGAGGAAGGTTGTCTCCCACACGAGGTTGGT
>JBCCFA010000580.1:0-2572 GCA_039029975.1 Pseudomonadota bacterium | reverse complement strand
TGATAGGTTAGACGACCTTCCGCAAAGGTTCCTTCTCCTTCTGGCAAACCTGATCCGTCGAAGCGAACGTCTATGTCCGCTTCCGTCACTTCCTCGTTCGAAGCATTTCGTCCGAAACCGAATAAGGCGTCTTCTGCAAAACAAAGGTTGGCGTTTGTGACAGCGAAAAACCAGAAACTAAGATTTAAAACCTTAGACATGGTGAACATTGCTCACAACCCCGTCTTGGGAAATTTTCCAACTTTGAATCGCGTTATTGTGGTTAACACCAGTAGGCTGGTGTTTTCTCAGTGATTCCAATGTGGGCTGTACGTAGCCGGTGTCATCAGTGACTCGACTTTGCAGTACCGTTTCCACGCCGGTCCATGTCCACGGCAGGCGAAATCTCGTATGGCACTTGGGCAAGATCGGACCATGAATCTGAGCCTCTGACCACGTCCCACCGCCGTCGGTTGAAACTTCCACCCGCACGACTTTGCCTAGACCGCTCCACGCCAATCCGCTAATCTCGTGAAAGCCTGTGGCGTTTAATTGCATGCCAGCAGAAGGTGTCGTAATGACCGATTTTGCTAGCATTTCGAATGAAAACACTTGCGTTTTATTATCAAACATCGGGTCGGCATATTCCGATACTTCGGATCGGGTCCACCATGCGTGATCGCCCAGCTCTAATCGGCGCAGCCATTTCACGTTCATATTTCCCTCGAACCCGGGAACCAGTAAGCGCAAAGGATAACCTTGCTCTGGTCTAATCAGTTCGCCATTTTGGGCATAGACGAGTAGGGCGTCGTCCAGCGCTTTTTCGATGGGAATGCTACGCATTAAACCCGCACCATCTCCGCCTTCAGCGAGGATCCATTTAGCAGAATTTTTGACCCCAAGCTCCTTCAGTACGATAGATAACGGCACACCCGTCCACTCCGAGCAACTTGTGAGTCCGTGCGACATTTGAACGTTTGGACTGTTAGGCTTATCAAAATCATTCCAACCATTGCCGGCGCATTCTAGAAAATGAAAGCGAGTGACAGAGGGTAAGCGCATCAAATCTGACATCGTAAATATCTTGTTTGATTTGACGAGCCCATGGATTAATAGCTCATGGTCATCTGGATGGATTTCTGGGCATCCATTGTGAAAAACTTCGTAGTGCAAGCCAGACGGCGTGATCATGCCGAAGCCACGATCAAGTGGTGTGTATCCACCCCCATATAAATTTGTTCCGTCCGTTTGTTTAACACGCATCGCATCATCATGAAGCGAACGTGAGCCATACCCTCCTGTTTCCGCAAAAGTTCGCCCCGGCTTACGGCTTGGTGGTAGCGTTGCGCCGGCCGCGGATCCCGCAGATAGCGCCGCCCCCATTGCGATACCATTTCGCAACAAGTATCGGCGCGTTGTGTCGACAAGCTGCTTGGCGTTTTTCACGATTTACTCCTCAAAATATTTCCAAGAAGACGCAATTAGAAATCCTTTCAGGCTAAGCGCAGCACGACAGATCGTCGACGCGACACTCAGCTTCGGCCGCACATCCCATTCCGTTCTTTTCCTGAGCCATTTCCCCGAGATGTGTTGATTCCGACAGATAAAATGACGCAAATCGCTCATCGAAATCGCGGGGTACGGATTTCTCCGCGATGCCTGTTGCCAGTAAATTAATCTGCAGATTTTTTAACTTCGGAAAGTTTGCGAGAAAGTCATATCCAGATTCTTGCGCCACAATATGGGCGCGGTGTAGAAGAGGCAGCCACGCGATATCAATCATCCCAAGTTCGTCGCCGTTAACGAACTTGGCGTCGCCAAGTCGTTTTTCCATTTTGGAAAAAGCAGCGCTGAGCTTTTCCCCGCGTTCTTGTAACTGTTCCGCGTTCGGGCTGCGTTGGGCGCTGCACTGCACGAGATAATTTTTCGCGGCAAGATAAGACCACGCTCTATCCTGCGCTTTCTCAACTGGATCGGTCCGAGAGAGTGAATTCGCGATAACCTCATCGACGTATTCCGTAATTGCGTCACTTTCGAAAAGGACTTGGTCATCGTCGGTGACAAGTACAGGCACCTGCGCATTTGGCGAGATATCGAGAAACCACTGCGGTTTATGACTTAAATCGATATATTCGATATCGTAGGGCGTGTTGGTGGCTTCAAGTAAGGCGGTGACTCGTTGCACAAAAGGGCAGATTTTGAAACTAATTATTTTCATCACGAGAGTTCTCTTAATAATTTGACTTTGGACAGTGAAAGTTGAACTATATAGGCAAAATTACAATAATTCAAGAAATATTGAAATATGAAAGAAAATGAAGCAATAGACGCTTTGAGCGCGCTATCTCAGGAAACGCGGCTACGAATCGTTAGATATCTAATCGGACGGAAAGAAGGCGCTTCGGCCGGAGAGATCGGCGAACATGTAGGCGCTGCCGGATCGAAGGCTTCGTTTCATTTAGCTGCGCTCGAGCATGCCGGCGTTGTTTCATCGGAAAGGCAATCTCGTAAAATTATTTATTCGGCCGATCTTAAGCACATCGGAAATTTAATATCGTTTTTGTTAAACGACTGTTGCGATAATCACCCAGAT
>JBCCFA010000579.1:0-2583 GCA_039029975.1 Pseudomonadota bacterium | reverse complement strand
GTAAAGACCAGCATGATCGAATGGTGGGGACCGATAGTTTTAGAATTTTATGCTGGGTCAGAAGGCGTGGGCACAACGTTCATTACTGCGCAAGAATGGTTGGAGCGTCCAGGCTCAGTTGGCCGCAGCGTGGATGGTGAAATACATGTCCTGGACGAACACGGGAATGATTTGCCGGCCGGCGAAATCGGCGCAGTGTATTTTGCCGACGCACCGAAGTTCAGCTACTTCAATGCCCCCGAAAAAACTGGACAAGCTCTAACGAAAAAAGGCTGGGGTACCCTAGGCGATATAGGATATTTAGACCACGAAGGCTATTTATACTTAACCGATCGCAAGGCGAATATGATTATTTCCGGCGGCGTAAATATTTATCCGCAAGAAGCGGAGAATATTCTGTTAAGCCATCCGGCGGTGCTTGACGCGGCCGTATTTGGCATTCCAGATGAAGAATTCGGCGAATCTGTAAAAGCTGTCGTTGAGTTAGCGCCTGGGTACGCGCCCAGCGAGGAAACTGCGGCCGAATTAATCGCACGCTGTCGCGAGAAGATTGCAAAAATCAAATGTCCCAAGTCTATTGATTTCGAGGATGGACTCCCACGACTACCAAACGGTAAATTATACAAGCGCGAACTAAAGGCCCGTTATTGGCCAACTAGCTGATTGGTTGGCGAAAAATAACGCTTCTCACGACCATAGAATGCCAGTATCGTTATCATTCAAATAAGACCGACGCCCGCTCGAAGGAAACTAAATGAATTTCCCTAGTCTCGAATTTGTCAAATCACTCGCCGAAAGGCTTAACGAAAGCACTGAATTTAACCGCGCCAGCCAATGGTCTGACGTAAAAGTTCTCATAAAGTTTGGTGACCATCAGTACTGGTTAAAGTTGTACGGCGGGAAGGTCATTGACCACATGGAATATTACCCAATGGCAAACCCACTGGGTTGGGATTATTCGATCACAGCGACGTTGGAAACTTGGCAAACACTAAGAGGTGGGTCGCTTGCAGCTGGATACCTGCTTGATACAGGTAAGATCAGTGTTGACGGAAACCTCATGCAAGCCAATCGAATGTACGAATCAACGCATCTCATCATCGGCACAATCCGTGATTTAAACGTAACTTAAACGTCGTGCTAACGCCGAGGGGACAATAACATGGAACATGAAATAACTGGTAAGTACGTCACCGTGCAAAACACCCGCGCCTACTATGACGAATGCGGAGAAGGCATACCTTTGATATGCATCCATATGGGTTGGGCATGTTCATTACAATGGCAGTATTTCATGCCACTAATGGCCGAGCACGGATTGCGGGTGATGGCGCCGGATTTACCAGGCCATGCAAAATCCTATCCCGTAAACTGGCAGCCGTTTCGTAAAATGCACGACTATGCCGAGTGGGTGTGGGACTTTATCCAAGCGACTTGTGGTGGACAAAAGCCCATTGTTTGCGGAAGCGGAATCGGTGGCGATATGACGCTTGATATCGCGTGTAATCATCCGGAGGGCATCGCCGCCGGCATGCCCTTTGAATCCGCCGCAAAAACTGGATCCATTTCCTTTCTTTCGGGGTTCACCGAACCACACAGTTTCCCTGGCTTTTCCGCACTAGTAGACAACGCATCAACGTCTGCCATGTATTACCCGTGCGACGAGAGAAAAGTTATCGAATCAAAATGGCAACACCGCGCGACATATCAAGAAACCTGCGTTGCTGATATGGATGCCTGGAACGATCATGATGTCCGGGACAAGTTGGATAATATCCAATGTCCGATATTCATGTACAAAGGTGAAGCTGACTATCACATTCCTGATAAAGACGTCCCAGACACTATCGCGGCAATTCCGAATAAACTTGCGGAAGGCGGGATTGCGGAAGGGATGGGGCACTTAATTATGATGGAGCAACCGGAACGCTTAGCCGACGCATGTGTTGCGTTTCTGAAGCGTCGGGCGATCATTTAGACGCTGCTCCGGCAACTTTGTTTAGAGCGGGCATAGATCGGCGCTTAGCGCGATCCAGATTTTTCTTAGTTCCAACCAACAACGTCGTGCCCCTGATCGCTAAGACACCGCTCAACATAACGGCGATAAGTAGAGTTTGGCTTTGCACCGCTACCCCTAAGGATAGAATTCAATAGACCCGCCGTTGCGCCTGCGGCGGCGCCATATTTAGCGCCGTGACCTGCGTTTCCTGCAATAGCACCAGTGACCGCACCCGTGGCCGCACCAACGCCGCCTCCTCTTACAGTTCTTTTGGCGACGTCCTCGCCGGGGCCGCTATTCGGGTTTAAGCCTTGGCTTGCGGCTTCAGCGCGACATGCCTCTATATCCGCCTTGATTTGAGCTTCGCCTACGCTCGCGCTTTGTTTGCTTTGATAAATCACTGGTGATGAAGACGCACAGGCTGTCAACAACACAATAGAGAATAGCGTTGAAAAGTGTTTAAGCATCGTTCGTTCCTAGTCGTTCGATTTCATCGCGCATATGGCGGCTTCGAGATCGCCTACGGCGGCCCCGATTCGACTTTCACATCGCTCAAGATCGGATCGAACTTCGTGAACCTCCAG
>JBCCFA010000578.1:0-2601 GCA_039029975.1 Pseudomonadota bacterium | reverse complement strand
GAGAGCTTTTGCTGGGCTTTCTCGGTTAAGTAAAGTTATGTTAATCCGAACTGGGAACCGCTGATGTTTGACTGAAGTGCGACGTAAGATGGGACAATTAAGTAAAAATTACTTGTTGCGACAAAAAATTAACTATGTCGACCCGGCCGGTTTACTGCTCGACGAAAATCTATTTACGATCTGCTAATAGCGGAGTCATCTCATAATTTGCCGGGCGCCGCGCACGTTTCAACCTTCGGATTAGATCCCAATTTAGTACCGAGAAGGCGGGATTCTTATATATTCCACTCGTGCCGTTAGTAACATCAAACGGTTCGAAAGATTCTTTCATTAACCTACGGATCGAAATTGCGTACCCTCCGATAAGCCCAATTTGAACGTAGGCTGAAGCAATACAATTTACATACCAGGGTCGGCTTCTCCACAACAGCCACAAGTGGATACCGGCCACACTTGCGATATAAAAATGTAACGGCGAAAAGTATGGAATAAACCAATATACCTCTTCATAATCCAGTTCTTGCACAATCAAGGTTCTTATCGCCATCGCAAAGGCATTGGTAACTAAAATGCACAGGAAAAGATAGGCTGCCAGCACAACACCGCGTAGTCTGGCGCTTTCGATTTTTAAGTAAATCGGATCTCTTAATAGATGTGCGTATAACCGAATATATATGGCTACAGATTTTTGCGGCCATCAGAGGCATGAAAACGTGAGCTTCAAAGAACCCCGTCGCTCGGATAAATCTAAGCATTGGCTCTAGAAATTCTCCGAGGGAATTTGCAAAGGTTATCGTTAGAGCTTGGTTCATTTAACTTCGTTGAGTCGGTGGATCCGCGCTCCCTTTTTCGCGTTAGACTCATTAGATGGGGTGCGTGATGCAATTGCTTGTGATTGCGTTGTTTCAAAAATAATACTGATAGATCCGAAGGGTTCTGGATTAATACGAGCACGGCCGTTATGAAGTTCCGCGATGCGTTGAATTAAAGGAAGGCCGAGCCCATAACCCGAAACGTTCTGCCGGTCTGACGCGCGATAAAACGGTTGAAATACTTTTTCGCGTTCCGACACAGGTATGCCTTTTCCACTATCGTCGACCGTGAGAACAATCTTTGTGTCATCTTTATCGATTTTTAGATTGATCGGAGGGGCACCGTGGGCGTGCGCGTTGTCAACCAAATTGCGCACTAGATGTTGGAGCATGCGCCTATCACCGAGCATCATGGCCGGTGAGCCGCTGACAAGGCAATTATCATACCGTGCGCACTCCTCTGCCGCGATTCCCATTATGTCAACCTGCTCGAACAGATCCGGTTGGACGCCGGTGTCTAGTCGCACCATGAGTATGATCTCATCAATGAGTTGATCGAGTTCCTCTATGTCGCGGGTAAGGGCATAACGCGTCTGTTGCTCGTTTTCGGGATTCAGCATTTCGATGCCGAGGCGAATTCGAGCGAGCGGAGTTCGCAGCTCATGAGATGCATTCGCCAGTAACATTCGTTGAGCCGTAACTAAGCGTTCAATCTTTTCTGCTGCGTAGTTGAAATTTTCGGCTAATTCAGCCACTTCATCATTTCCATCAACCTTAACTCGGGCACCAAAATCGCCTGCGCCAATCTGCTCAACCTGGGATCGCAACGCTTCGATACGTCGCGTTACGTGAAGAATGAAGGGATACGCAGCTGCTGCGGTGAAAACGCCAAGAAGGAGCAGCGTCAGCCAACCGAGCGTGACCTCACTGAGCGCTCCGGCATTATTAACGTTTATCGTGACATAGCGCCCATCCGCTAATTGTGTCGTCCATTTCGATTTCCCATCTTGGGGAAACCAAACGCCTTGCTGAATTGCGACGTCAGGAAGTATCGCGGGTTTACTACTTGATGTAATGATCTCGCGATCCACCGTCCACAGCGTAATATCGATATCCAAACTCCTGGCAATAAGCCTTACGGCGTCTTCTTGCGCGCCAATATTCGAATCGATTGCTGGCAACAATAGCGAAGCGACCGTCGTTGATTTAACCGCCCATTCTTCTTCGAATCGATCGTGGCCGGAAGCATGCCACAATAACCCTGCAAAAAGCGCAAAGGACAAAATACTGATCGCCGAGATTGCACAGAGCTTGTAGTAAAGTCGCGACTGTAAAAACTGATTAATCTTGCGCTTTTGCAAAGACATAGCCAACGCCTCGCACAGTGATAAGCCGCCGCGGATGTTTTGGGTCATCCTCGATTTCGGCTCGGACTCGAGAAATATGTACGTCAATCGAACGATCAAAAGCGTCCATATCATGGCCGCGTAGTTGGTTCATTATTTGGTCGCGAGAGAGTACTCTTCCCGCATTAATCGCCAGGATATCTAAAATCTTGAATTGGTTAGCGGTAAGATCGCACCGGCGATTGTCCAGCCGCGCTTCTAGCCCATCTCTATCAATTTCTAACCGACCAAAACGCGCGACAGCAGTTTTTTCACCCTTTCCCCGGCGCAAGATTGCTCGTAATCGCGCAAGTAATTCCCTCGCCTCGAAAGGTTTTGGTAGGTAGTCGTCTGCGCCAAGTTCGAGCCCGATAATGCGATCCATCGGATCACCCTTGGCCGTT
>JBCCFA010000577.1:0-2605 GCA_039029975.1 Pseudomonadota bacterium | reverse complement strand
CGATAAGACTCAAGCGGAAATTTAGAATCAATTGCAATTGCGCCGGTGGGTTCGGGTAAAAATAACATACAGTCTGCTATTCGTCCGTTGGGCAAGCTATGTTGCATAGAGAAACTAGCCGGCGGCATGAAGTTTTCGATTAGATTGGCCAGCTGAATTTCGCCGAACGCGCCGCGCGAACGTTTGTCATCGAGAATCTTCTGCAGTCCTACCACCTCCACAGACAAATCCGTGATTTTTTTTTGCGCTTCGTCAATAAGCGCAAGTCGAGTGACGATATCAGCAAATGTCGCATTGGTTTTTTCAAAGCCTTCGGTCAATCTTTTGTCAACCTGCCCGGCGATTTCACGCATACGACTATCGGTCGTTCGCGTGAGCTTCTCCACGCTGTCGTTGATTTCTTGGGTGTGCCGAGAGAGTAGCTCGTTAATGTGCGAACCGAGGGCTTGAAAATTATTTACGATGGATTTTTGAACTTCGTTGGTCGTTTCTTGATAGCGAACCTCTAAGGTGTGGCTATTCGATAGCCACTGGTCTTTCAGTTGGTCTTGAAGTTCATGCGCCTGGTCTCGTGACTGATTCCTGTCCGCATTCATTTCTTGGCTGAGCTGTAAGCGCACAAGCTCAACTTTTTCAACCAAGTTTTCCCGCAGTGTGGCAGCGTCGTCGCTCGTTTGGGTGAGTAATTGGATGAGGCGACGATCGAGTACTTCGGCATTATCGCGCGAAGCCGCCAGATTACTCGCTAGTTGCCTGAGCTGCGTATCGATTGCGTTGAGTGATTTGGTACGCGCGGCAACCCAGATAACCAGCGCCAGCGCGAAGAGACTCAGGCCAATAGCGACCCAGACGAAAAGTTCGGGATTGGCGACGATATTCAGGCCTTTCTGCATGAGAGCTTGGATAAGCTAACGGACTTCCGCGTGGGCGCGAGCGAATCTGCGGTGATCAAAGTACAATAGCGCAATGTATCAGTTACGGTTAGCGATATCATACGCGCGAACATAACGATATGAAATATACCGATTCCACAGTCAGCGCAGATTTCATCGACGAGGTCGCCCGGCAAGAAAATGAATTAAGTCTTGCCCGAGCGGGTTTGTTGTTTGCTAAAGCGTGCTATCCAGATATCAGCTGCAGTTGGTATTTGCGCCAACTTGATCTGGTAGCCGACGAAATCGCAAAGAAAATCGATCATAACTCTGACGCGCGCACGAAATTAAGCGCCACTAGTGACTATGTATTCCGTGAATTGGGTTATCAAGGTAATACCGAAGATTATTACGATCCGAAGAATAGCTTCTTGAATGAAGTGATTGAACGGCGTGTGGGTATACCCATTAGCCTCTCTGTCATCTTTTTGGAAATCGCCGACCGCGTAGGATTAGTCGCGAAAGGTGTTGCTTTCCCAGGTCATTTTTTGATCAAGGTCGACGATGAAACAACGTTTACGGAACCTCAAATCATCGATGCTTTCGACGGCGGCGCTTGTCTAGGGCAAGACATGTTCGTCGCGAGATTTCGTCAGCGCATGCAGAAACCGATGAGCGCAACGGTGGTCGCCCAAATGCTCGCGCCAGCGGCGAAACGCGACATCCTAATCAGGCAGCTGCGGAATCTTCTCGCTATTTTTAGTAAGCAAGGCTCTGCTGAGAATAGTCTCATCGTGGTTAATCATATCCTGCACCTAGTGCCAGATTCATCGTACGAACTTGTGCAGCGGGGAAAGTTATTTAGGGAAATGGGGTATCAGGATGCCGCTATTGTGGATTTCGAGCGAGCGCTCGCTAATTGCGACGAACCCACCTTTGCCGAGCAGCTGATGAATGCAATACGACAAGCCAAACTTGAGGGCAAATCGGTTCACTAATGGCTGAGGTACCGACTAAGCGTGGTCCCAATTCCGGCCGCGGGGCGATCGGCAATCCTGACGCTAGATACGGCGAAATATCAAGAGATGCATTCGACGACGGATGGGAGGTCGACGACGAGCAGGTAAAACTAAAAACAACGATCACTGCAGAGCATCCCAAATCCATCATCAATCGGAACAAATCACCGGATTTGCCTTTCGAACTCTCCATTAACCCGTATCGCGGTTGTGAGCATGGGTGTATCTACTGTTTTGCGCGTCCAAGCCATGCCTATCTGGGGCTATCGCCCGGACTGGATTTCGAGACCAAGCTGATCGCACGGCCCGAGGCGCCCGATCTTCTGCAAAAAGAGCTCTCGGCGAAGCGGTATGAGCCTGCGACTTTGGCGATTGGGACGAACACCGATCCCTATCAACCGATTGAGCGGGATCACCGGATCATGCGGGGCGTTTTGAAGGTCTTGCGCGATTTTCGGCATCCTGTCGGGGTCGTGACCAAAGGGACGCTGATCGAGCGGGACATTGATATTCTGTCAGACCTCGCGCGGCTGGGACTGACCCATGTGGGCATTAGCGTCACGACGCTCGATCCGGACATCAGCCGCACGATGGAGCCGCGCGTGCCGCTGCCGAAGCGCCGGATTGAAACGATCCGCAAGCTTTCAGAGGCTGGCATTCCGGTGCGCGTCATGGCCTCACCTCTTGTGCCGGGGCTGACGGATCATGAGCTTG
>JBCCFA010000576.1:0-2618 GCA_039029975.1 Pseudomonadota bacterium | reverse complement strand
ATTTGTTTCAGGTGCTGCCTACAACGGTGACATGGCAACGACTACTTTCGGTTTCTCTGCCCAATCAGATGAATCACGCCATATGACTTTGGGTCTTGAAGTGGTGAAATTCATGTTGGAACAACATGAGGACAATGTGCCGATTGTTCAGGCTTGGCTTGATAAGTGGTTCTGGCGAGGCTATCGCTTACTTGGTTTGGTCGGCACGATGATGGATTACATGTTGCCGAAGAAGGTGATGTCCTGGCAGGAGGCGTGGGAAATTTATTGGGAAGAAAATGGAATTGCGCTGTTCCATGATTTATCCCGCTACGGTATTGAGTTGCCTAAACACCATGAAGTCGCGACTAAAGAAAAAGGGCGTATTACCCATGAAATCTGGACAACGCTTTATCAGTACTCGAACGCACTAGGTCTGCACACGTGGATGCCGGATGATGAGGAACTAGATTGGTTTTCAGAAAAATACGGCACTTTATTCGACACCATGTATCGTCCCCGTTATGAGTATTTCCGCGAATTGGAACAAAAGGGGGAGCGTTATTACAACAATCGATTACCCATGGTTTGCCAAGTTTGTCAGATCCCGGTGTTTTTCACCGAACCAGACGATCCGCAAAAACAGTGTGTGCGCATCGTCGAATCGCAGGGCACCAAACATCACTGTTGCTCTGACGGCTGCGCGGATATTTTCAATCGCGAACCCGAAAAATATGTGCAATCTCTGATTCCGCCGCAACAGATTTATCGCGGCGAAGCGGGCGGCGCGACTAATATATTCGAGTACGCGGCATGGTTGCAGTTAGAACAAGACGTTGACACTGGCGAGTATCGCGGCTCGTTTGATGAGCGCAACTGGGAAGCGTGGCAAGCGGAAGCGCGTCCGCCCCAAGCAGATGACGAAGCAGCGTAGGTAGAACGTTATGACTGTGCGACATTTGGGCGAGGCTTATGATTTTCCGTCAGCCAATCGTGAAGAAGCCTACGGTGGCGACATTAATTTTTATGTGCAGTGGGAAAACCATTTAATGTACTCCTGCCCGTCCGCCTACCGTGCGCCGAAAGCGATGAAGTTTGGTGATTTTCTGGAGCAAATGCTGCGACCGGATTACCACCAACATCCAGATACCGCGAAGCTCGATTTCTCAAATCTCGAATGGCAGCACGATCAAAAACCCTGGCAGCCTGATTTGGAAAAAAGCATCGAGGAAAATGGCATCGGCCATATGGATTACCTTCAGTTTAAGTCTCCGGACCTACCTGGCATGCACGGAGTCGGCAACTAAAAAGTCGTCGCGGCTAGAATGAGTTACGAACTCACAATAGAACCGCTGGGCGAAACGATAGAAGTAGAGGAAGAACAATCCATTCTGGATGCGTGCCTGCGGGCCGGCATTTGGTTGCCGTATGCCTGTAATCATGGGGTGTGCGGCACCTGCAAGATCGATATCGTAGACGGCGAAGTGGCGCATAATCACGCGTCGTCTTTCGCGTTAATGGATGTGGAACGTGCTGAACAAAAATGCCTCGCTTGTTGTGCAACGCTGGAAACCGATGTCACGATTGAAGCCGATATTGAAGAAGAGCCAGATGCATTATCGCTGCCAATCGAGGACCATGCCGCCACTGTCGAGAAAATTGAAAATTTAACACCGACCATTAAGGGCATTTGGTTAGCTGTTCCCGGAGATGGTTTGGAATTTCAGGCTGGGCAATACATTAACCTTCATGTTCCTGGTTTAGAACAACCGCGCGCATTTTCAATTGCCAGTAGTCCGGCAGAACCAAACCTGATCGAGTTGAATATTCGTCGCGTAGACGGCGGCGAGGCGACGAATTATTTGCATGACGAACTGAATGTTGGCGATGATTTGCAGATCTCAGGGCCAATGGGCAGGTTTTTCGTGCGAAAATCCGCGCCCGAACCCATGCTATTTCTGGCTGGCGGTTCTGGCTTATCAAGCCCGAAATCAATGATTCAAGATTTGTTAGAACATGGGGACGAGCGTTCGATCACATTGCTTTATGGGGCGAGAAACCCAAACGAAATCTATTATCAAAATTTATTCGAAAAACTAGCAATCGAGCACGAAAATTTCACCTATATGATTGCGATTTCGGAAGAGGACGACGCTTGGTCTGGTGATTGCTGCTTCGTCCACGAATTAGCGGAAAAACATTTCGATAATCAGTTCGCCGGACACAAAGCTTACTTGTGCGGGCCGCCGCCAATGATCGACGCTTGCATTACCAGTTTGATGCGCGGGCGATTATTCGAAGAACATATTTTCATGGAAAATTTCTTTACCGCCGCGGATGCTGCAGAGCCTGCTCGTCGCAGCGCGTTGTTTAAGAAATTTTAACTACCCATGTCGTTTCAGATTTCAATCGAGGACAGCGGCGAAACATTCAACTGTCGCGTAGATCAAAATGTCCTGTCCGCGATGGAGCGACTTGGGCACAAGGGTATTCCCGTCGGCTGCCGAGGGGGTGGTTGTGGCATCTGTCGAGTCCAAGTTGTCGGTGAAGTTAAACATGAAACGCATTATCGAACATTGAAGATGAGTAAAGCCCAAGTATCTGATGAAGATCGTGAAAATGGAATCGCTTTAGCGTGT
>JBCCFA010000575.1:0-2622 GCA_039029975.1 Pseudomonadota bacterium | reverse complement strand
TTTGTATGCGGCGATGAATAAACTATCGCAGTTGTTATCAGTTAGCCCCGAGCCGGTGGTAGACACAGATGGCATTGAATCCTGGCACGCCTCCGTCGAATTCGTTGGAGCCACAGTAGCAACTGACAGAGGCGAAATGGTCTACAACTTCGCATTGCCTACCGGTAGCACCGCGATGCTAGTTGCCCGATCCAGTATCCAGGAAAGTTCGCTTGGAGATTTACTCCGGGGCTATGTTCGCCCCGCAAGCGGACAGATTTTGCTCGGCGAGCATGATGTAGAAGATTTCGCCGTACATCGATTGCGGGATGAGGTTTTTGTCGTCGATGCAAGCCCGCTCCCAGTGTGTTCTATCGAAGACTATTTACGCCTAGCCAATCCTCAACTAACCCGAGCCGAGATGCGCGCTCTTTTAGACACCGTGGGTCTGAATATTGATCAGCCGGGTATATCGCGAGCATTAGGTGAAACCTTATCGCCCGAAGGTTACCCCTTGTCCACCGTTGGTATGCTAAAACTCAAAATTGCTTTTGCCTTGGCGAGTTCTTCGAAAATCATCATTCTGACTTCCCAATTTGACACATTTTCCCAAGAAGCGCGCATCAAAATACTGAATCATCTTAAAGCCGATACAAGCATCACCGTCATCTGTTTTACCCACCGACAAGATATTGAGGTATTCGATAAGTTCATCTACTGCGACTTTACAGAGCAGATGGACCATGATTCTGCGGCTAGTGTGATAAACGCCTACGTTCAAAACATCAATGGCTCACCGGTAGAGTCCGCCCCGTCATGAATACCGACAAGCAAACCGGTGCCCACCCGCTAGAAGAATTTATCGCGGCGCGCTACAGAGAGCGACTTTTTGCTGAGGCGATTGGTAGCCCGCCTAAAATCATGCGGTCGCTAGCTGGCTTAGTGATACTGGTTCTGATTGTATTCGGCGCGTTACTGTATTTCGCGCCGTGGGTTCAAACTGCTGCCGGGAATGGTGCTGTGGTGTCACTTAACCCTGCCGACCGTATGCAAGAAATCAATGCGCTGGTCGAGGGGCGAATCAAACAGTGGTTTGTGCGCGATGGCAGTATCTTGAAGGAAGGCGATCCAATTCTGGAAATAAGCGATATCGACCCGCAATTCGTCGAACGTTTGAATGCTGAACGAGCCGCGTTCGCGGGTAGTTTAGAAGCCGCACGAGTGGCAACAGTGACCGCTAAGAAAAATTATGACCGACAAAAACAATTGCATGAGCGAGGCTTAAGCGCGCAAAAAGATCTCGAAGCGGCGAAAATTAAATATCAACAATTGTTGGCCAAGGAAGCCGAATCGCGGGCGCGGTTAAATAAAACCGATATCGGCTTGTCCCGCCAATCGTCGCAAATCGTGCGCGCCCCACGCGCCGGGCGGATTGTCCACATTACCGCGGGTAACACATCGACCTTAGTGAAAGCTGGCGATCCCATCGCTAGTTTCGCGCCAACCGACATAGAGCGGGCGGTGGAAGTTTACTTGAGAGGTATTGATGCACCCATTGTTCAAACAGGGCAACACGCTAGGGTCATGTTCGAAGGTTGGCCAGCTGTTCAGTTCAGCGGCTGGCCAGAAGCAGCGATTGGGACGTTTGGCGGCCTAGTCGGCAGCGTAGACCCGGTCGCCCAGCCGGATGGCACTTTCCGTACATTGATTTACGAAGATCCGACCGATCCCTGGCCGGAGGACCGATATCTAAGGATGGGTGGGAAAGCGCGAGTGTGGGTGCAGCTGAGCGCCGTGCGCCTTGGTTACGAGTTATGGCGCCAGCTCAACCGTTTTCCACCGAAACCTTCGACCACATCGGTAGACAAATGAATCGAACAATGAAGACGGCCCTTTACCTACTATTTTTGTGCCTATTGCCGGTTTCGACAATTGCCAAGGTCGAACTACATCAAGTTCTCGACTCTTCATTGCAGCATTTTCCGGCGATTCAATCTGCGGTCCAGGAAAAGTTAGTGAAAGAAGGCAGGCTAGTCACCGCGCTCGGCGCGTTCGATTTAGCCCTTGAGCAAGATGGTAAAGTTTGGGCCAGCGGTTTTTTTGACGGACTTTCACTCGATAACAAACTCGTCAAACCATTGCCTTATGCCAATGCGAAAGCATTCGCGGGATATCGCGTAACAAACGATGACTTTCCGATCTACCAACAAGAATTGGTCACGAACGATGGCGGAGAGTTTAACGTTGGCGTTATCTTTTCTTTGTGGCGTGATCGTGCGATCGATGATCGGCGTTTTAAAGTATCGAATGCAGAACTCGACATAGAGCAAGCGGAGCTGGAGCTCTTCTTGGCTCGCCTGGCAACACAACGCAGTGCGGCGAAAGCCTATTGGCAGTGGGTTGCTGCGGGTGAGCGACTTGGCGTTTATCAACAGTTAGCGAGCCTTGCCGAGCAGCGTGTACAAGGATTAGAAGATCGGGTGAAGGCCGGCGATGTCGCCAAAATCTATGTTACGGAAAATCGTCAGAATCTTCTCCGCCGCCAAGCACTCATGCGTCAAGCGGAACTCGAATTTCGTGCAAGCGCGATAGAGCTATCCCTATATTTAAGAACCGCCGACGGCGAACCGAATCTTATCTCAG
>JBCCFA010000574.1:0-2641 GCA_039029975.1 Pseudomonadota bacterium | reverse complement strand
TCGTCACGTAGACATCAGATTTATCTGGCGTAATCGACACTTGGGTCGAATCGACGTTGAAATTCAAATAGCCGTTATCCAAGTAGAGCGACCTGAGCTCTTCTAAGTCTCCAGACAATTTTTGCTTAGAATACTGATCCTTTTTAGTAAACCAACTCGTTAAGGTTGGTGTCGACAGCTCAAATCTCTTCAATAAATCGTCGTCGCTAAAAGCTTCATTGCCGACGATGTTGATTTCTTTGATGCGTGCCGCTTTTCCTTCCGATATCGTAAACTCGACCTGCACACTCGAGTCGTCGAGCGGGACCACTTCAACAGAGATTTGTACGCCATACTTACCATTGGCATAGTACTGTCGTTGCATTTCTTGCTTGACCTTATCAAGCTTTGATTCGTTGAATACCTCACCTTTCGCGAACCCGATCTCGGCAAGCCCCTCGAGCAGGTTTTCCGTTTTTAGCGACTTGTTACCTTCGAACAAAATATCAGCGATCGATTCGCGCTCTTCGATAATGACAACGAGTACGTCACCACTCCGTTCAAGTCGCACGTCTTTGAATAGACCCGTCTTAAACAAAGCGCGAACGGCTTCCCGCGCTTTCTGGTCGTCAATCGTGTCGCCGACAGTAATCGGTAAGTAGTTAAATACTGTTCCCGGTGAAATCCGATTTAGGCCACTGACTTGGATGTCGTCGACAATGAATGGATCGATCGTGGCACCGACCGGGGTCGCCATCAGCAGAAATACGAACAGCAGGTAGCAAGGAAAAAGTGGGGTTCTTTGTGAAGAACTCATTCTGATCGTGTATCTATTTTGTTTACCAGCATGCTGCGTCGCACCAAATTGAGCCGGATACGGCGCAGAGTTTGTTATTAAAGTATCCGCATTACATCGTTGAATACGGCAAGTCCCATCAGCCCTAAAAGCAGTACCATACCTAGCTGTTGTCCCCATAAACGAACAGATTCCGGTACCGGCCTGCGAATCACGAATTCTACCAGGTAAAACAACAAGTGTCCGCCATCCAACAGCGGGATGGGCAACAAATTTAGTACGCCCAAACTCACACTAACTAGCGCGAGAAAATCTAAAAACCTAGAAATGCCGAGTTTCGCCGACTGGCCAGCATATTGCGCAATACTAATAGGCCCGCTCAAATTTTTTACTGATGCTTCGCCGGCCACCATTTTGTGGAGAAATTTCAAGGTTGTGGTGATCATCTGCCCTGTTTGCTGGAATGCAACCGGGATCGCCTCCACCGGCCCATAGCGCTCAATGCCGCGAGGCACCTCTTCCACACCCTCGAGCGACACCTGCGCGCCAATTCTGCCCACTAGCTCACTATTATCGGTTGTTTGTTTGGGTTTTAGGGCAATTGTCAGATTCTCACCATGGCGCTCAATCTGAACCTCAAGGGTTCGCCCCGGTGAGGCTCGTATCAATTCAACCCAATCCGTCCATGAAGTGACCGGCTTGGCGTCGACTGTAAGAATAAGATCACCGTTTTTAAGACCAGCTTCCGCCGCCGCTTCACCCGCGATGACGTCGCCAATGCGCGGCGGGATGTGCGGCCGATATGGCGCAATGCCTATCTCCGTAAAGAAATCGCTTTCGCTGATGTCATCAACCGAGATTGCACTGAAATCTAACACCGCTTGTTCAGAAATACCGTTGAGGTCTTTTACGGTCAGATTTACTGAACTGCTGTTTAAAATTGCGGAAATCGATTCGCGAAAGACATTATCCCAGGTTGGCGATTGGCGATCTTCGACAGCAACAATCTCGTAACCTTCTTTTAGCCCTGCCTCTGCTGCCAAGGAATCAGCATCGACGCTACCGATAATGGGCCGGGCACCGCTCACCCCCACCATGTACATCAGCCAATAGGCAAAAATTGCGAATAAAAAATTCGCAATTGGACCAGCGGCGACGATCAACGTGCGACCAAGCAAACTTTGTTCTTCAAAAGCGCGCGGCCGGTCTTGTTCCGCGATTTCCTCCCCGCCATCGCCCAGCATTTTGACGTAGCCACCCAACGGCAACGCTGCGACAACAAACTCTGTTTGGTCGGGGCCTCGCGTCGTTCGCCAAATTGGCTTCCCAAACCCGACAGAAAATCGCAAAATTTTCACGCCCACCTTTTTCGCCACCCAGTAATGGCCGAACTCATGGATGGTGACCAAAATCCCAAGAGCGACGATGAAAGCGGCGAGCGTTTGTAATGTCGTGAGCATAAATAAATTTCCAGTTACGCGGCTCGAGATTTAATTTGCTCTAAGGCAATGTGTCGCGCGCTCTGATCCGCCGAGAGAATTTCATCGATCGAACCTGCTGCATGAATAACGGCACGAGAAAGCGTTTCTTCAATGAGTACCGGTATATCCGTAAATCGGATTTGCCGCTCGAGAAATGCGGCAACAAGCACTTCGTTGGCGGCATTCATCACCGTAGTCGCCGTGCCGCCGCGTTCAATTGCGGCACGGGCGATGTTTAATAGTGGAAATCGCGTGACATCGGGCGGTTCGAAATCTAACCTTTGAACGTCAAACAGATTCAAACGTTCTACCCCAGAATCTATGACCTCTGAAATGTCTGTCACAGCCAAGCCCGGAAATGGGTTCGGTCAGCTTGATCTGGTTG
>JBCCFA010000573.1:0-2647 GCA_039029975.1 Pseudomonadota bacterium | reverse complement strand
TTTTTGCACGGGCTTGGGAAACGATTTCACCGTCGAGAAGGAACAGAACTCACCTTGATGCGAGGAATCTGTATCGGTCCACAAGGATTGCATCGCCGCGAGATAATCGCGCGTACGCTGCGGCCGGCGTTCCCAGGGAATTTCCAAGGCTTCAAATTCTTCTTTCAGCCAGCCAATCCCAACGCCAAAGTCAAAACGGCCGCCAGACAGCTTGTCGATGCTAGCAACCTCCTTCGCGAGTTCCAGAGGCCGGCGCTCTGGGACCAGGCAAATGCCGGTGCCAAGGCGAATATTTTTCGTAATTGCGGCCGCGAAATTAAGCGCCGCGAACGGATCGAGCAGGTCGACCTCGGTGGACGGAAACGGCATACGGCCACTCTCGGCGTACGGATACTTGGACGAATACTGCTCAAGTAACACGATGTGCTCCGGGACCCACAGCGAGTGATATCCTGCTTCATCGCACGAGCGCGCAACCAATGCGGCGACTTCTGGATCCGCCGCTAATCCGATCCCGATCCCAAAAAATCCAATTTTCACAGTGCCTTCCTCCCCTAAATAAGTCAGTTAGTCGCGAAGATAACCGCCATCCACTGCGATAATGGAGCCGGTAGTAAAGCTACTCGCAGCGCTTGCGAGATAAAGCGCCGCACCGACGATTTCAGCGGGCTTACCGCCGCGCCCCAGGGCTGCGTCGTCCAATCTTGGTTGGTAGGATTCCATATCCCAAGCTTTTGAAATATCGGTAAGAAAAGGCCCGGCCATGATGCAATTCACGCGCACTTTGGGCCCATATTCGTGGGCAAAGGCTTTCGTAATTGCATTTACGCCGGCCTTGGCTGCCCCATAAGGTTGCGAATGCGCGCTGGGGGTCTGCGAGGCCGTGCTCGAAATGTTGATGATACAGCCACCCTCACTCGCCGCCATCCGCGAGCCGACCAATCCACACAAACGGAAAGTGCCTTTGAGATTGACGTCGATGACTTTGTCGAACAGGGCTTCGCTCACTTCGGCGAGCGACGGATAGAGGGGCGACATGCCGGCATTATTGACTAATACGTCAATTTTACCCCATTGCGCGTAAATCTCCTCGACCATCGCTTCCAAGCCATCCCAATCACCGACATGGCACGAATACGGCCAGGCTTTCACGCCTTTCGACGCAATTTCCTCGGCGGCTTTCTCACACTCCTCAAGTTTACGACTCGCCACGATCACATTGGCGCCGCGCTCGGCGAACGCGAGTGCCATTTGCTTGCCCAAGCCCCTGCTTCCACCGGTTATCAGGCAATTTTTATCTTTCAAATTAAAAAGTTTATCGCTCATATATGCCTTATTACTTTAACTCTAGCTGCATATCTCATCGGGTGCCTAAGTGTCCCGTTTAGGGACCCAGGCGAGCCCCTCACCGGTCGCCACCTGGGTATTGTTTACCACGCATACGGTCGTGAACTCGATCCGTTGCTTATCCTCATCCACGGCCGTAACGGTCAAAGTCGCGGTTACCGTTTCGCCAACCTGCACCGGTTTCAAAAATCTAATGCTCTGACCCATATAGGCGCTGCCCGGCCCAGGTAGCTGCGTGCCCACGATCGTCGACCACAAACTGGTGGTTAGCATGCCGTGGACGATACGGCCGTTGAATCGTGTGCGCTCGGCGAACTCCTCATTGAGATGCAGCGGGTTGGTGTCACCTGACGCGCTTGCGAACGCGCTCAAATCGGCATCGGTGAGCGTTTTTGCAAACGTTGCCTGCATTCCGACTGAGATCTCATCGATGTAATAGCCATGCTGTGCCGCAAAGGCACCCTCAGTGGGATCCACGCTCATGCCCCCTCCTCGCCGAGCCAAAGAACCGTGATTCTAAATTAAGTCCTTGCGGCTAACGAGCCATTGGCTAGCCAGATTGCCACCCAATCACCGAAAAACTCGCGTGCGGCGAAAATAATTCAATGCAATTCGCCGCGAAATGTGGAACGCCAAACATCAACCCAGTTCATTTCTTGCAGCAAGTTTCATCCTGTAACTCGGACGCGGCGGTTTTAACGTGCTCTTCAAACGATGTTTTAATAAAGCTATTTAAATGAGTTTAATCAGAAAGTTAATGTACATTTAAAGAATCATTATAGATGCCGCATCGCGCCGAAGAAGAAGATCCGAGGAGGCTCCGCAATGGCGCCTGACAAAAAATAACTATCGACATGACAATAAATGCATACGGATTTGACGTAAAATAAATCAACTCTTGACGATTAATAGGCCATTGCCGGCAGGGTCAACCAAGCAACGAATTCTTGCGTTTCTCGACGTGCGCGGAGAAGCATCGGGCCGCGAGCTATGCGATTTTTTGGATATCTCGCGCCAGGCGCTCAATCCGCATATGCGCGACTTAATGGCCGGGGGACTCGTCGAGCGCCGGGGCGCAACCCGCGGCGTGCGTTACTTTCTAGGCGCGAGCCCCCCGGCGGTTGAATCCACTCGTCAGAAATTCAAGGTTTCAGATTTCGATTCCGAAAAGCATTTCACTGAGCTGTTTAAACCGCTTCTTCAGGGCAAACCAATGCGGAGAATGCTCAGCGCATTACGCCGCATTGGTTTGCCCTGAAGAAGCGGTTTAAACAGCTCAGTGAAATGCTTTTCGGAATCG
>JBCCFA010000572.1:0-2659 GCA_039029975.1 Pseudomonadota bacterium | reverse complement strand
CCACCCACCATGATGGTCATGCCAGATTGCACCCCACTGACCGCATCGGGCGCGTTGCTTTTCACTTTATCCATCGAAATTTCTCATTTAATTTTTTTATCTCCAACAAAATCGCATAGCGTCCAATCGCGCGCACCGCCTATTTCCTGGAACACCGGGAAATCCGCTGCCGAAATATACCGAAAACCAGTGGTACTGTCCCGCAGGCTATGACAACAAATTGCTTGGGACATTGGAATATGCTTGAATGCGCGACCGATGGGGGCAACTCGTGTGTGCGTGCCAAGTTGGCGAAATAATTTTCCGCGAACACATTTTTCAATGTTTGACGGTTTCGAACGCTGACAAAGAACTAACCACACACGCCCAAATAACTTTTACGATTTCGTGGCTTTACAGTTTACGCAAAGCCAACACGCAACCCGGAGATCGGCCGGGAGCAAACAAAACCCAATAGAGCAAGAACGAACCATGAATATCTACGTAGGAAATCTTCCATACAGCGTCCGCAACGATGAATTGCGCGAAGCTTTCGAGGAATTTGGCACAGTCGATTCCGCAGAAGTTATTTTTGACAGAAGAACAAAACGATCGCGCGGCTATGGCTTTGTCGAAATGTCTGATGAAGATGAAGCGAGAGACGCGATACAGGCACTTAATGGCACAAACTTCCAAGGCCGAGAACTACGCGTCGATGAGTCGAAGCCGAAAAGCGAAAAACAAAAATCGGGCGGGCAACGGCGTTCAAATCGCGGTAACCAAAAAACACGCCGACAACCAGAACCTAAGTCAGGCAACAAGGATTCAGGCGGGTTCATGGGTTTCGTTAAAAAACTATTCGGTTAAAACGACCAACGATTTTTATAGCCTGCTAATCATCGTGCAACTGGCGCGTGGTATCGGTAGCCATTAGGTGACGCAAATTCTGAGTGCCTTGCCAGCAGGACTGCCGAGCGACGCGCTGTCCGCCTGGCACGCGTATGTCGCCATGGTTAACAGCAAAAACGCCCACTTCGATTATCTGACCGAGTTAGAAGACAAGTACGCAAACGGCGGTCGCCGGACCTTAGCGGAACTCGCCCATTTGGAAGGCTTGCTGTCTGTGCACCATGAAGCGGTTGAGCAATTTAAAAACACTCAAAAGACCCTCATAGAGACGAATCGTAATGCGCACGCGAAATTCGTTGAAATACTCGCGACGGTGAACGCCTCATTGGGCGCCAATTAGCATCCAACGCCTTACTGAAGACATCGGCGTGTCTCAGTCATCCCACAAACGACTGGCTTCGCGGAAATATTCGGGCTTGCCGGTCGTCCATATTTCTCCCCAATGCTGACCGCCGCCATCTACGGTGAGTACTTCACCAGTCACGAAAGCCCCCGCATCGGAACAAAGATAGACACATGATTCAGCAATTTCCCAAGCTGTGCCGGCTCGCATCATAGGATTTGTTTTCGGGTATTTAGCGCGCGTTTTCTCGTCATAAACAGCCCATCCTTCCGTTTGAATCGCTCCTGGGGCAATGCAGTTAATCCTAATTTGCATCGGCGCCCACTCGACGGCAACCGACTGGGACGCCGCGATTACGCCGGCGCGGGCGGCGCAAGTATGCGCCACGCCTTGCAGGCCTTGCGGTACCACGACAATATTAACGATGCCACCGGGTTGCTGGGCGCTTTGCCAATGCTTGGCCGCGCCTTGCATCATTCGCCAGGTGCCATTTAGGTTGGTATTTACCACGGTGAGCCAGCCTTTTTCAGAAAATTCAATTGCCGGCTGCGGGAACTGGCCGCCCGCACTATTAATTAAAAAATCGATCGAAGGGCCGTCGCTCAGAGTTTCAAATAATTGATCTACCGATTGCTGTTCCCGAATATCGCAAACCATGGCAGACGCATCGAAACCGGCGGCTTCTATCACGTCAACCACAGCCGATAGTTTCTCTAGTTTCCTTCCTGAAATAATTACCTTCGCACCGAGCCGCGCGAAAAGACAAGCCGTAGCCCTACCGATACCGCTGCCACCCCCCGATATCAAGATACTTTTGCCACGCATTAGATCCGGTCGAAACACGGTTGGCTTATCGGTTAGGAATTCTTCAATCATTTTCGGACCCAATGCACGCTCGAAGGAACAACAAAGATGTTCTAGGTTTGACGAATTATTTGGCTAGCCTAACAAGCTTCCACTTTTGGTGCACGTGATGCCATGGGCATTGGCGGAATGTCGAACTATAAGCGGATATACAGCGTTTTTGCGGTTAGAACCGGTGGTCACGGATACCTCATCTTGCTACCATCCGCCGGCCTAAACACATACATCCGTACAATCCAAATCAAATAAACTAACAACTTAACAACGGGAGGAAAAACCATGGGGATGGTTTCAGAATTTAAAGATTTTGCCATGAAAGGCAACGTGGTCGATATGGCCGTCGGTATAATCATTGGTGCCGCTTTCGGCAAAATCGTGTCTTCTTTTGTAAACGACATTTTAATGCCACCGCTGGGCCTGGCGATGGGTGGCGTTAATTTCGCCGATCTCGCGGTCGTGCTGAAAGAAGCTGTCGGCGAAGTTGAAGCTGTGACGATAAATTATGGGGCATTCATTCAAACGATTATTGATTTCATCATCATCGCATTTGCAATCTTCATCGGT
>JBCCFA010000571.1:0-2669 GCA_039029975.1 Pseudomonadota bacterium | reverse complement strand
TTTGAAAAAGCCTTCATCCATCTCTACGACCGATTCAAGCTTATATTGGCTATCGCGCTGGCCCATCACCGATCGAAGCTTGTGTACCATTTCCCAGATGGGTTGGTAACGCTTATGGCGTAGGACGTCTGCGTCTTTGTAGCGCCGAAGTGCCCGCGATATCGCGTCGTTGCGATTAATTCACTATCTCAGCAAAAAGCACGCCAAGCTTTCATTTTTCTTCTTAGGCAACAAAGAAAGACGGATGGCGAGTAACTACTCAAACAGCGTGAATGTGACTGTTTCGTGCGTATTTTTAGCCATTTAGCCGCTATTTGAACAAAACCGCCCGCTTTCATTTACACAACGCGACCGCTAACTAAGCGTCTGAATCAGGAAAACGGCGGGGAAATCGGCGAGCCACAGATTTACTGCGCCGCACCATTTCGACGCGAAGTATAAGAATCTGAATTTATTTTGGTGCAGCAGTGATTTCAGATGCCATTGGCACAGAGGCTTCGAATCTATTGTGGATAACACGCGCCGCTTGGTAATCACTGATTGGCAGTTTCCGCATGAACAGAGTGACTTGTCCCACTTTAATGCCAAATTTTTTGATCGACGCGCGATTAATAACAACATCGCTGTCTATCTGCCAGAGTTTGTCGTCGAATTTGACTCGATAAGTTTTATCTTCGATGTTTAAATCGATTAAATATCTCAACGTCATGGCATTGCCAATGATTTGTCCATCCGCTAGGCCGACGGTGTCGTTTGCAAATCCTGAAATTTCGTTATCGTTTTTGATCCTTAGCTGCCATACACGTTGTGAGATTTCGCCATCGCTAAAGTTAAAATCTTCGGTCAATTTAATTTCGTTACCCATGACTTCGCCACGGATGTCAGCACTAAATCGTCGCGTGACTTCACCGCGCCAATCTTGAACCATGCCCCATGCTGTTACACTACCATCAAAGTACTTGCGCGGATCGAACACTGGCGTATTTTGACTGTAGCTTTCTAACGGAACTGAAGCGCATCCACTCATAATAACGACCGACACCATACTCAAAGTGCTGACGAGAAAGTTCATAGTCGTGTTACGAGCTTTCTTTAAATAAGGATCAATCGAGGGGTTATGAAAGTGCGGAAACCTCGCTAGTGCTTGGATCGCAGTGCTTAATATCGATGTATTCGGGTCGTTGGGCGAATTACGGTCTTGATTTCGCCTAGCTCAAAGTTGTGCTGCGAGCTCTCTTAGTCTGTATTTTTGAATCTTGCCGCTCGGCGTTCTTGGAAAATCTTCGATAACCTCAACGTGTTCTGGCCAGTAATTTTTTGCCAGCTGGCATTGTTCAAAGTAATCGCGCATATCTTCCAAACTGAACGTCGCATCCGAGACAAGCGTCACAAAGGCGCACCCTTTTTCTCCTAGGCGCTCGTCCGGCATGGCGACTACCGCTGCATCAATAATCGCGTTGTGCTTGTAAAGCAGTTCCTCGATTTCAACGACGGGTACATTTTCACCGCCGCGAATAATAATATCTTTCGCTCGGGAAGTGATTCGGATATAGCCATCATCATCCATTACCGCAATGTCACCTGTATCAAACCACCCCTCGCGATCGAGGTCATAAGCTTCGGGGCGCTTGAGATAACCGACAAAATTCGCCGATCCCCGCGTTTGTAGCAAACCAACATTGCCAGGCGCTAATTTGTGTTTATTAGTCTCATCAACAACCCGCACGGCTTGTCCGGCCCACCCTATACCGTCAGTGCCAAAGACCTTTTCATCCGAGTCACCTGGTTGAGTTATCGTAACGAGCCCGTTTTCTGACATACCCCAACCGGCGGCAATTCGCGCGCCAAATCGTTCTGCCGCTTTTTTTGCGAGCACCCTTGGAATTGGCGCCCCAGCGCACACGAATAAATTTAGACTCGTCGGCGGATACTTGTCGAGCGCAGGTGTTGCACACAAATCCGACAGAAACGGCGTGGCACCCATAGTATAGGTGACGCCCTCGTCATGAATTAAGCGGGCGGCGCTATCAGCTTGCCAAATATCTTGATAAACCGCTTTTGCACCATAAATTAGCGGCGTGAGAAATCCATATAAAAAACCGGTTTGATGCGACAAAGGGGACGACATTAACACCACACTATTGGCGGAAAGCTGAAACGCTTCGGTCGGGCCAGTGCACGCAACAAGGGTGTTGTACGTGTGCATTACTCCCTTCGGTTGACCCGTTGTTCCTGAGGTATAACAAATCTCGGCCACTTCGTTTGGTTCTAACTGTCGCTCCGCTAGAACGGCAATACTGTCGAATTCGTCTTCCCATCTGGTCTCTAGGAATTCCCGCTCGAATTGTCGATGTTCGCCGCCTACCGTAAATACCTGCGCTAGCGCAGGTAGTGAATCGCGAATCGATTCAATCATCGGCAAATATTCAAATCCACGAAAATGTTCCGGTACAAATAGAATTTTAGTTGCAGCGAAACTCAGCATGAATTCGAGTTCACGTGCCCGAAAAATAGGTTGAAGCGGATTGCTAATAGCCCCAATGCGCACGCAAGCTAAATGTATTGCAACGAACTCCCACCAATTCGGTAGCTGGATTGCGACGACATCGCCTCGTTCTACCCCAAGTTGAACAAGGCGCATTGCGATGCGTCGGGACAAGCGATCGATT
>JBCCFA010000570.1:0-2671 GCA_039029975.1 Pseudomonadota bacterium | reverse complement strand
TGACATCGCCAGCGCGCAAAAAATGTCGGGCGATATAGAGCATATCCTGGCTAACACTGAGCACGAGTTAAAAGTGGGCGACACAGTAAACGCGCGTATCGACTGGGACCGCCGGTATCGACATATGCGCATGCATACCTGCTTACACCTGCTGTGCTCCTTAATCGACGCACCTGTTACCGGAGGTTCAGTTGCGGCTGACAAAGGCCGATTGGATTTCGATTTACCCGAGTCGACACTGGACAAAGTAGCGCTAAGCGCGCAACTCAACGAACTGGTTGAAACCAATATTCCTATCGACGTGCAGTGGATCACTGACGATGAATTGCTGGCAAAACCGGATCTCGTCAGAACCATGTCGGTACAACCGCCGACGGGGCAGGGAAAAGTCCGACTGATCAACGTTGAAGGTGTAGATCTGCAACCCTGTGGTGGAACCCATTTGCAATCGACGGGTGAAATCGGCGGCGTGTTTGTCCGCAAGATCGAAAAGAAGGGTAAACAAAACCGTCGCGTAATTCTCGCGTTCAACGACTAGGCAAATGCATCGCAGTGAGCAACAGAGCTCTGGTCATTCTGTTACTGACAACGTTTATCACGTTTAGCTCGCTTTACTTACCTCAGCCTCTACTACCCAACTTTACTGCCGCGCTTGAGATCCTCCCCTCGGAGGCGGCACTCCTTATTTCGCTTCCCATGTTGTCATTGGGAATAGTACCCCTGGTTATCGGTTTTACATTCCCGCGACTGCCCCCCTACCCTGTTCTAAGAATTGCGCTACCACTGCTTGCAGTCAGCAATATGGTGGTATTGACCATTGATTCATTTGGTCCCTTGTTACTGATCCGCATTGCACAAGGGCTTTTGTTACCCGTCATTTTTACGGCACTGATGACCTGCTGTGCGCACATCGCGCCAAGCGGGAAACTTCGTCAGTATTTAGCGTACTACGTGGCAGCTACAGTACTCGGCGGCTTTTCCGGCCGAGTAGCCAGCGGTGCTATTGCGACGGTGTTTGATTGGCACTACAGCTTTTTTATCCTAGGCCTTGCAATCGCAGGTGCAGCAATCGCAGTCCGATTTCTCGACAAAGATGTTCATCGTGATACCCAAGATTTTCATGCACAGGAGTTTTTGCATACGTTGCGCAAGCCCGGTGTTTTCTCGGTACTTGCGACAATTTTTCTTTTTTTCCTGACCTACAGCGCGATTCTCAACACCGTGCCTTTCAGAATGGTCCACTTGTCTCCACTCATTAGTGAATTTGGAATTGCTAGCGTTTACTTTGGCTATCTAGTCGGCATTGTCATTGCCGTTGCAAGTGAACGACTCATCGCATTTTTTGGCGGTCCGGCGGCAACGCTCAATCGGGTTTTTCTACTGTTTGGGTGCGCTATCGGATTGTTTCTTGTTCCCTCTAATTTTGCCTTGGCGTTGGTCATGCTACTGGCATCGGCGGGGTTTTTCTTACTTCATGCGATGCTATCGGGCGTTGTTAATCAACTCGCCGACGGGCGCAACAGCGTTGCCAACGGGCTCTATGTCTCGGCGTATTACACGGGTGGTTCGATTGGCGCATGGCTAGCACCGTCTCTCTTTCATCAGATAGGCTGGAATGGCTTGATGCTGCTGCTATTGCTGCTAACCGGTGTCGCATGGGTTGCGAGCCGCGCTATATCACCACAAATTGCGGCTGCTTCATCCGAGACATGATGTACCACTAGCACAATCGTTTACTATTGCTGAGACGGCACCCCTCGCGGACCGATAACGCGTCCGGCAAAAGTTACCTCATTCCCAGATTGCGGATTCCACGGTATCAGTTGCGAAAAGCACAATGATGCGAGAGCAATCGCTGAACCACACAAAAATACCGCCGACGGGGAGATTAGCCATAGATAACCCAGCACAACGGGAAGGACGATGGCGGCAATGTGATTAATGGTGAACGAAACGCCCGAGGTTGCCGCGATATCCGCCGGATCGGCAATCTTTTGGAAATACGTCTTAATCGCAATCGCCATAGCAAAAAACACGTGATCAATCACGTACATTGCCGCCGCGATGGCGTGGTTTTCAACAAACGCGTAGGTTGTGAAAACACCTATTAGGCCAACATACTCCAACGTTAGGGTTCGACGTTCGCCCCAGCGAGCAATAAGTCGCCCAATCTTAGGCGCTAAAAATACCGTCAAAATGCCGTTAACCAAAAACAAAACAGCGATTGCTGCAGCGGAGTAGTGAAACTTTTCCACCATCAAGAACCCAGCGAAGACGATAAATATTTGCCGGCGCGCCCCTGACAAAAACACCAGCATGTAATAGAGCCAGTAACGTGAGCGCAATACGATTTGCTTGCGTTGTTCGATATTCGAGGAAAATCTTGGATAGGCGATGGCCATCGCAATGCCCCCCACCACCGTTAATCCGCCCCCAAGCAGATACACCCAAAGGTAGGACAACGCGAAAGCCTCAAGACACAAATAAATTGCGCCGAATACCACTAAACCGGCAAGCGACCGCACCGAAATCACACGCCCCATTACCTCGGCGGTTCGCGACTTTGCGATCCATTGCAGCGTCAACGACTGTTGAACCGTTTCCGAGTAGTGATAGCCCAATGACATCAGTACCGTTGTAGCGTACAACCCCACCACAGTCGGAAAAAAAC
>JBCCFA010000569.1:0-2684 GCA_039029975.1 Pseudomonadota bacterium | reverse complement strand
ATCAACCTATTGGACTCCTTCTAGGTCACTCTTGCCGAGATTGTGAGTTCAGCGGGCCAATCAGTTACTCATAAGAATAGTTATCATTATTATTAATATTTATCTATTGCGCCGCATCATGCTGAAGCCAAATCTAAACCGTCGCCTCTATCCCCGTTGTCATCTCGTTCTCACTGAGGTGACGACCCAGTCGACGGTGCGTGATTCGTTCGCAGCCATGCAGGCAACTCGGGCGATACGTGTCCACTTGGGGACAGAGTTCAAACAGGCGCCGAGTCGACAAAGCCCGCAAAGACTCAACTTGAAAATTTCTATCGTAGACGCAGAGATGGGCTGCCATCTCACCCGCTCCAGTCCTCTATTTGCGTTGCTAGGATTCGGCAATGCAAAACTTCGGCTCTTTGCCGAGGTGACAAGTCATCCCAATCTTGAACCCGTCTGGGCCGCGAATTATTGCTTTCAGCATGCCGGCCTGAATATTCCGTCAAGCCAGTATCTTGAAGACAACGGCCAGGCGCTTATTGGCGAGCTTGCCCTGAAAGCCTGCGAGAAAATAGCAGTCCGCCTACGCCGTCATCTAATTTTGAAATCACTCTGGCATCGCCTTATTTCCACCATTCGTCCTATACAAAGCGAGGTATGAAGTTAATGCAGCTGACGACAAGTAAATTTATCAGTTTTTATTTCTGTGTGGTGTTAAGCGCGGTACCGTTGCTTTCGCACGGCCACCCTCAACACGACTTTCATACCCACGGTTTTTTTGATCCGGGCTCGCTTACTGTAGTGGGTTCTGTCGCGGCAATCATCTTGGTGATGTTTATGGCTAAAACACGAATTAAGAAAATTCTCGAACAATCTAACGACCGTCATCGTGGAGTTTAAGAAGATGATTCACAAACTGATCAAATCTTTTGAACAAATATCTGCTTTACCAACGGCAAGTGCGCATTGCGATATTCCGTGTAAAATTTACGATCCGTCTACCGCACAAATTGCTGCGTTAACCATTGTGCGAATGATGGATCTGATCGCAGAATTGGATGCTGGCGGCAACGCCTCTGATCCTATTGTGCTTAACAATCTGTCGCGCTTCATAGCCGCGAAAGAGGAACACGGCATCAAAGTTAAGGACGAGATTCGAATAATCTGGGGCGACTATTTCAAGCAACCGCAGCTTGAGGCGTTTCCCGAGATCCACGACCTGACTCATCAAATTATGCTGCTGGCTTCGGCGTGCAAACAATCCATCGATAGGGAAAAGGCAATCGCTTTGATCGATGCGGTTAACCGCTTTGCGGAGATTTTTTGGGCGACTAAGGACGTCAAAGTGAAAAAAGCGACGTGCCCCTATCCGCCAGCGCTTGAAATGGTGTATCCCGACCTTTAGCAATGAAGCTTATAAAGGTTGTCGGCAGCAGCATGCAGCCGCACTACCGCGACGGCGATTACGTTTTGGTCTCGCCCTACCACGCTTCGGCGCCTCGGGTCGGAGACGATGTCGTTTGTCGCCACCCGAGCATTGGCGTGGTTATCAAACGCATCGCAAAAGTCAGCGAGCGACAGATTTTTTTTCAAGCCGTTAACAGATTAGGCATGTCGCCGGAGGCGCTCGGTTGGGTTTCCCGGAAAGCGATAATTGGGCGAGTAAGAAAAAGGATTGCCAAACCTTTGTAGGCTCGTCTGCCAGGACTTATCCGTAAGCATGCTCAACGCTTTGCTACTGCCACGCGAACTCGAGAGAGGTCGATTCACGCGCTAAGAATTTTGCGCGATAGCGCGAGCAACTCCTCCAAATTTTTTGTGCCGGGATAATTTAACCGCGCAATAAAAGCGAAGCTTCGATGCGGACCATCCTCGGCAAGCGGTATCGACACAATTTCCGGGATATTAGCGATAAGGGAATTCGCAACTTCGGGGATTAACGTGATGCCCATTTTGCCAGCGACCATTTGCACTAAGGTATATAAGCTAGTTCCCGACAAACTGTTTTGCGGGATAGCGTTGCGTAGCCGACAAATCTCCAAGGCGTGATCGGTTAGACAATGGCCGTCCTCTAATAATAATAATTCAGCTGGGTCAATCGCCGTCGACTTGATCGATTTATTTTTCGCCAGAGGATGCTCACGATTCAGCACGACGAGAAAATTCTCGCGCCAAAATTCGAAACTGTGCAGACCCTCAAGCGGATAAGGCAGCGCCACAATTGCGGTATCGAGCGCGCCGTCTAATACTCTGTCAATCAATACATGGGTTTGCTGCTCAATTAGATTTAGACGCAAAGTTGGATATTGCGCTCGCAATTTGGGCAAAATCTTGGGTAACAAGAAAGGACCGATTGTTGGTATCACTCCAAGGCTAAAGTCACCCGTTAAAGGGCCTTTACTCAGCAGGGCAATGCGTTCTAGATCCGCGATCGCCAAATCGACTTGGCGCGCCTGTTCAAGTATTTCCTCGCCTGCGGCGGTGAGTAATATCCCCTTACGATCGCGTTCGAAAATCTGCACCCCGAGCTGATTTTCGAGCTCCGAGACAGACGTGCTGAGCGCTGCTTGAGAGACAGAACAGGCCTCTGCTGCGCGCTTGAAATGACGGAATTCCTGCAAGGCAAGGGCGTATCGCAACTGCTTGAACGTAACCATTTGACGATAAAATTTTTTTAACCCAATAATAGATTTTATTTAATT
>JBCCFA010000568.1:0-2691 GCA_039029975.1 Pseudomonadota bacterium | reverse complement strand
TTTTCGACATGGGAACGTCCGAGTTGAAACTGCTTATGCGGCGAGTTTAGACCCTGGATGCTAAATCGAACGATAGATAAAGATACTCGGATTACCAGCTTTCATATCGGGCGAACATGTGACTAGTCTATCGATTCATAAACAAATCGATATTCGCCCGATATGAAAGCTGGTAATCCGAGTATCTTTATCTATCCTTCGATTTAGCATCCAGGGTCTAAACTCGCCGCATAAGCAGTTTCAACTTGGACGTTCCCATGTCGAAAAAATCTGATGAACTGGTGCATGATCTCATCGATTTGTTGAATGGTGAGACGGCAGCTTTAAAAGAAAAGTATGGCGAAAAGCTGGTCGACGAAATTAGCGAAATCGCTGCTACCGACCCAAAAGTACTACAAAAAAAGTACCAAGACGAAGCGTACAATGCTTACCTCAAAAAGTTCGCCAGTACTGTCCATCTATGGCAGCTAAAGGATAAGCAATGGCTTGCGAACCGAAAGGCCGTTTGGGAAAAAATTATCGCTCGAGAAAAAGAGTAAGATGAAGATTTCCAAAAGACTTATTGGGAACAAACGGAGCGCTTTTTCGTTCGCGCTAAGCCAAGGAAAAACGATAAGGAAATTTATCTATACAGACGAATGGCTTACAAGCCATTCTCATCCGTTGACGAAATCCGTGCCTTGTACATGCGAGAGCATACTTCTTTGCGTCGCGACCTGCATGATCAATTACTTATCTATGTCGCCAGGACATATTGTGCGGTGCCCGAAGAATTTCATCGGGTAGCGCTGATCGCGGAAGCCCTTTACCGTCCAGAAGACGCGGCCAAGAAAGAACCCATAGGGCATGAGAATAAACCGGAGTTTGTTGTCACTTATCCGAGAGACTTCATCATCAAATTTACGCGCGAGGCGCGGAACTTTCTAAAACTAGATAATTCAGCGAAGCGAGAGCGCTTGCAACAGAATAATAACCGACGAGGTGCGGTCAGCGAACGGAGTTTTGTTGAGGTGAGCATTGACTATTTTTTGGCTGTGTTAAATTACGCCGAGACTAACGAAACCGAAGAATACGGTGGAAATATCAATAAAAAGGGAATCAAAGGCATTGTCGACTTATGTGACATGCTCGAAACGTCTAAAGTAGATTTGAGCAACGAATTTAGACACGCTTTCATTGAGCAGGCGAAGAACAGTATTCTTAAGCCTGAGGCAGTTAAACGTATTCTCGCGATGCAAGACTAAAGTGCTGTTCTAAAGACAGCTACGCCATAGATTGCCGCCGCTAAATAGTTAAATTCCCATACGATTAGTTCAAGTATACTTGGTGCTCAAATTAGCGAAGCATCGAGTGCTTGATGGAGCCCGAAAGAAAAAAATTCAAAGAGTATTTTGACCGAGAGGCGGCGAAAGCGCTTGCGACGCAGATTATTCGTGTGTACGCGAAATTCCCCAAAAAGAAATTTATTGATGCGTGCCTACTTGATCTTAGCGCAAAAGAATTCAATGCAAGAGTCGCGCAGTTTTCACAAGCGCTGAAGATTAGCCTACCAAACGATATACCCACGGCGCTCGAAATCTTGCGAGAAAGTTTGCCGGCTCCATTGCCAAATTGCGATGCGGTAATGGATGGTTGGCTGCAGTGGCCGCTGGGGCAGTTCATTGCTGATGAGGGCGTCGAATATTTCGACGAGTCGATGCTAACGATGACCGAATTAACTCAGCGATTTTCATCAGAATTTGCGGTTCGACCATTTGTGGATATGCGTCAACAAGAGACGATTAAATACTTACGTGACCTTACCGGGCACGATAGCCCGCACGTGAGACGCTGGTGTTCTGAAGGCTTAAGAACACGTTTACCGTGGGGTAAAAAGCTTACCGGCTTGATTGAGAACCCAAAACCTGTGATACCTATCCTCGATGCGCTCAAAGATGATGAAGAAGAATACGTTCGACGGTCAGTGGCCAATAATTTGAACGACCTTTCTAAAGATCATCCAGCGCTTGTTGTTGATAAATGTAGTAAGTGGTACCGCGGGCAGAATCCAAAGCGGGTAAAATTGGTTAAACAAGCGCTCCGGGGTCTGCTGAAAGATGGAGACGTAAGTGCGCTAGCGGTCCTAGGATTCGGTAATGTGTCGGATTTAAAAGTCGGCTTATCCGCTACTCCCAGTACGATAAAGTTAGGTTCAGCGGTAACACTCAATGCAGAAATAGAATCTCAAAGCGCTCGCGATCAAGAGCTGTTAATTGATTTTATTGTGCACTACGTGCGCAAAAACGGCAGTAAATCGCCGAAGGTATTCAAATGGAAGGTAGCGACACTGGGGTCAAAGGAGACGTTAACGCTTCAGAAAAAAGTCGCGTTTAAAAAAACAACGGTTCGAGAGCTATATTCTGGAAAGCACATGATTGAATTGCAAATCAACGGACGCCAGGTGGGGAAGGCGGAAATTCTGTTGAAACGCTAGACGCCTCGGCTCGACTATCGCTTTAAACGAATTTCTGCCTTTTGGTAGCAATGCGACTGCGTTCGTGCCACCCGCCTATGTTTCGCCCAGAACTAATTTCAGATCGGTAATTCACTCAAACGCGGCGACTGGCGAGTCAATGCTAACTTTCTGGCCGCGGCAATGCGCTTAATGCGTCACTGATTGACGTAAAACTTATTCATGATGCGCCATTGACC
>JBCCFA010000567.1:0-2701 GCA_039029975.1 Pseudomonadota bacterium | reverse complement strand
CTAAGTCATTTTTAGAACAAAATGTTATGACACCACCCCTTTTTGGTGTTTCCGGGCTTCGGGAATAAAATTGAGACCTAGATTCACCCTTCATGGATGCTTCTCCTTTCTTTTTTGGTTAAAAATTTGTATGTAAATAACAATTTCACTAAGTAAAAAACAATTTCAGCCCCAGTCGGAAAAATCTGGAAATTTTTTAAAAGACTGGGAACAAATTGTTTTTCTTCGGGGAAAGTACAAAGTAGTGCCAGATATCAGATTCCGATATATATGGCTAGTCGTCGAATAAGTCATAAAATTTTATTTCCTGGTCGCGCGAGCTACTCACAATATTTGTCAAATTCTCAAGAAGTTTGGAAATTGGCGCACCTCGGTCTGAGAAACTAACTTTAGAAACCAGGCACCTGGTAATAATCAAATAATCAGTATTGATGAAATCAATACTAACTAAAAGTTCACAGGGACGATATGCTCAACATCCGCCCGTTGGCCTTTGTGAGCGCCTTTGGTGATAGTCGGCGATTCGCCTTTCATCAGACGCGCGACGTTTTCTGGCGTCAGCAAACCGTAATCAAGCGCTTGCTGATGGTTCTCCAGCAAGCGCTTGATCATGAGCGTTTTTAAATTGGGCGGAACGTCCGCAACGGGCATGGCAGCTTCGAGCGCTGCACGAAGGTCGAGTCCTTCGGATGTAACACAATACATTTGGTAGGCCACGAGCCGCATGTCATCATTCATCGATCGCTTAGCTTGTCGGTAATATTCCGGATTATGAGCGAGTAGCGGGGCGAGTTGCTCGACGTGAAAGTCGAAATCTGAGCGCCGCTCGGCCTCCTTGGCTGCAAACCACGCGATGAGCGCGCCCACCAATGCCGTCACGATCGGCGCGACGAAGACCGCAACCGGTGCTGAGCGGCGTGGCTTCCCTGCATCGATTGGCAGCGCAATTCGTGGGCGTTGAGAGTCAGCCATTCTAACAAAATCACTAGCAGCCGAATGGGATGATTCAAGCCTTGATCGATTGCGAGATTTGGTGACAGTGTTAGGATGATTTCGCTGCCATGCCCGTTCACGCAAGCTGAGGGCTTCCTCGCGCTCGACATGGCCGACGACGCCTGGCAGGCCCTAGAAGAATTGCCACCGGAGCAGAAGACAAATGAGCCAATTCTGCAGATGCGCGTGGAAATCGCGATTAAGCTCAAGCGCTGGCAGCTAGGTGCAACCGTGGCGCGGGGAGCGCTTAGGCTCTACCCTGAGTGCGCCGCCTTCTACGTGGACGGTGCGGAGTGCGTGAGGCACTCAGAATCGCTTGAAGCGGCGCGCGAGTTACTTGCTTTGGCACTGGTCAATTGCGACCAGCTCCCTGCGATCTGGCACTTCCGCATGGCTTGCTATTCGTCACGCCTCGGTGATCTGGATGTGGTTAGTAAGCACTTTCGGAAGGCGAAGGCGATCGATGCCGACCTCGTGAGTCATGCCGCCGATTGCGAGGACTTGCGCCCGTGGTTTGATTCGTTCTAGCGGTTCCACACGCCCCCTCCCGCTCTTTTATCGTGCCTGTGAATTCCGTCGCCTCGTCCATTCGATCGCCTGTGAAGAAATGCCAGGAAACACAGTTGACGCTTTGCTCTCGGGCGCCTATTCTCGGCGAAAAATCACTTGAGAATGCAAGCTACATGCCACTAAAACCAGTTGATTGGAGTGTGATCGTTCTTGGCAGTTGGAACCGCGCAATCCTTACCCCAGCAGGCATTGGGCTGCGGATATTGGAGGTACCTGAGGGGACGCCACTAGAGGTGCTGATTGCAGTGGATGCAATAGCGCCGCCAAAGGTATCCCATGACGATACGATAATCACGGCGCATAGCAGTCGGCTAACGGTAGAGCCCAAAGACCTGTATTATCCCAATCTCGACAAGGCGAGAGGATTAGCAAGCAAAGCACTGAACGCACTACCCGAAACCCCAGTTCGAGCAGTTGGAGTAAATGTTAATTATGTAATTGAAGACGAAGAATGCGCTGTATCCGATGAAATCTTTTCGAAGGAATTAGACAATCGACTTTCAGATATCGCTCTTGAAATCAAAAACTGGGATTTCGGCCGAACAATTTCGTGGGAGGATGGACTAGTTAATATTTCTGAGTCGCTAGACGAAAATGGTGAGCATCATGTAAATTTCAATTTTGAAAGGAAATCAAACAACCAAGCTGATCTTTTAGAGTGGCTAAAGATTCCAATCTCCAACGTTGAACAATTTGTTAAATCCTACTTCGAAAACATTCTTGAAATACCGTTCACCGATAAACGTCATGAATAGCACCTCGTCATCTTCAGCAGAATCGCCAACCGTTGCCGCGAAATATCAGCGTGCTGAATTATCAACCAGCTCAGACAATGAAAAGACCGCAACGGTGTCCGAAAGTTTACGACGCACCCCCACAACAAAGACAGACGGCGTAGTCGAATTAAGATACACTCCGATAGATGTAGTGCCCTCTTCTTCGACAACTTCGAAGTAATGGCAAATGTCATCAGCGCTCCATTGGACCTACAGAGATCGAGATTCAGAGGACTGTCTTGCGCAAGGTGATATTATCGGCCGCAGTGATGCGGTAATGCGTCTGCTGTCTGACATTCATCCATACTTCAATGATGAGCGCAACAATGCGTTTCTCGTAACCACACAGAGTTGTGATCTTG
>JBCCFA010000566.1:0-2705 GCA_039029975.1 Pseudomonadota bacterium | reverse complement strand
TGCATCCTCAGGCACAAGGGTTTCTGTTCCCTCGGCGTCTTTCATCAGCTTACTGACTTTGAGTTCGGCATTTCGGAGCGCTTCTTGGCAGTTTTTTGCGAGCGCCATACCGCGTTCAAATTGTTGTACCGACTCCTCTAGCGTGAAGTCGCCACGCTCCATTTTTTCGACCAGATCCTGAAGCGCCGAAATATTGGCCTCGAAATCAATTTTCTTAGCGGTTTTTTTTGTTGCAGAAGCCACGAATTTATTTTTGTTCAGTCTCAAAAGTGACGGGCGCACTGTACTGATCGTCTCTCACAGGGTCAACCTTGGGGCAGGGAATTGATTCAAGCCCACAGGCGAAGTGGGACGATTTCACCGAATTTGTAGTTTTGTGCCCGCGACTCGTGCTACTGCAAGGACACCCGAGCCGTTCTACTTCCGTCGCCGCGATCGGCAGCGGCGAAGTGCCCCGTGCGCTTGCGGTGCGATGCAGGGTATTTTGCAAGAAATCACCGCCGGTTTTGTGGTGGATTGAAGAGCTCGACACTTGACCTGGGCTATTCTTTTATAAGAAAATCCTACAATATTAGTATCTTGTAACATTTTCCTAAACAGGCTTCTAAGAACTAAGAAGCATCGGATTATTAAAAGGGGAAGCGACTGGTGGCGAAATACGATGCTGCCGATATCGAAGTCCTAAAAGGGCTCGATCCGGTCCGAAAGCGACCGGGCATGTATACCGATACGACCCGGCCCAACCACCTTGTTCAAGAGGTGGTCGATAACAGCGTGGACGAAGCCATTGCCGGCCACTGCAAAAGCATCGTCGTTACCCTGCATAAGGACGAATCCATTTCTGTGGAGGACAACGGGCGCGGGATGCCGGTGGACATTCACCCGGGAGAGAAAGTCACTGGGGTTGAGCTGGTGCTAACCCGCCTCCACGCAGGCGGTAAATTTTCAAACAAAAACTATAAGTACTCAGGCGGTTTACATGGCGTTGGCGTGTCTGTGGTGAACGCCTTGTCGAAGAAGTTAGAAGTTAAGGTTCGTCGCGCCGGTAAAGTTCACGCCATGAGTTTTGCCGGCGGTAAGCGCAAAACGCAATTGAAAGTCACTGGTAAGGTGGGTAAGCAAAACACCGGCACCACCATTCGTTTCACGCCAGATCCGAAATATTTCGATACCACGAAACTCGCGCTACCGAAGCTGAAGCATGTCTTGCGCGCGAAAGCGGTTCTCTGTCCTGGCCTGGAAGTCACGCTGGTTGAAGAAAAAAGTAAGGAAAAAACCAGCTGGCACTACGCAGACGGCTTGCAGGATTATCTCCTTCAATCATTGAACGATTTTAAGTTAATCCCCAAAGTTGCTTTCGCAGGGGATATGACCGGTAACGATGAGTCGGTGACATGGGCACTGCATTGGACTGACGATGACGGTGAATTAATTACTGAAAGCTACGTTAACCTGGTGCCCACTGCGCAGGGCGGAACGCATGTCAGTGGTTTACGCCAAGGCTTATTGGAAGCCCTTAGAGAATTTTGCGAATTCAAAAATTTGTTGCCGCGCGGTCTGAAACTAACGGCCGAAGATGTTATCGATCGCTGCGCTTACGTGTTATCGGTTAAATTAACCGATCCGCAATTTTCCGGTCAGACTAAGGAGCGTTTATCATCGCGTTCTTGTTCGACCTTTGTATCGGGTGTGGTACGCGACGCATTCAGTATCTGGTTAAGTCAAAACGCCGAATCGGGCGAAAAAATCGCTGAAATTGCTATCGCTCGGGCGCAGCGCCGGGCGCGCGCAGCCAAATCCGTGGTGCGCAAGAAAGCTGGCGGCCTTGGCCCTGCTTTGCCTGGCAAACTCGCCGATTGCACATCGCAAGACTTAAGCGAGACGGAGTTATTCCTGGTTGAGGGGGACTCTGCCGGCGGCTCTGCGAAACAGGCCCGCGACAAAGAAACCCAGGCCATTATGCCGCTGCGCGGGAAAATACTAAACACCTGGGAAGTCGATGTCGCTCAGGTCTTGGGGTCTCAGGAAGTGCATGACATTTCTGTCGCCGTTGGCGTCGATCCCGGGGCCAGCGATATTTCACGCTTACGTTACGGCAAGATATGTATTTTGGCGGACGCTGATTCGGACGGCGCGCATATTGCTACTTTGCTATGCGCGTTGTTTGTCAAACACTTTCCAGCGCTTGTCGATGCCGGCCACGTTTACGTCGCCATGCCGCCGCTATTTCGTATCGATGTGGGCAATCACGTTTTCTACGCCGCCGACGAAGACGAAAGAGAAGGGGTGATCAATCGAATCGCTGCAGAAAAAATCAAAGGTAAGGTTAACGTGCAGCGCTTCAAGGGGCTGGGAGAAATGAACCCTTTGCAGCTGCGCGAAACAGCTATGGCAGTTGATACCCGCCGTCTTGTGCAATTAACCAATGACGATCAGAAAGCAACTTACAAAATGCTCGATATGTTGCTTGGCAAGAAACGCGCCTCTGATCGCCGCAAATGGCTGGAGAACAAAGGTAACTTAGCTGCCGTTTAACGCGGGACTAACAGTCTGCTACACGGAGCGAAAGCTAAAATCGATATGAATGACACCGTTGAACTAGAACGAAAACCATTAGCGGATTTTACCGAGCAAGCGTACTTAGACTATTCCATGTACGTCATCCTGGATCGGGCCTTGCCGAGCATCGGTGATGGCTTGAAACC
>JBCCFA010000565.1:0-2708 GCA_039029975.1 Pseudomonadota bacterium | reverse complement strand
CAGTGCGAGAGCCGGATTCACGGCCGCGAAGAATCGATTGACCGCATACGGCGCTTCGAACGGGATGTAGCAGTGGGTCACGGAATCACCAAACAACGACCGCACCCTCGCCGCGCCCGTAGGGGTGACCGTTGACACTAGGATGGGGAAATCCGGAAAGCGTTCCTTGAGCGACCGAATCAATGGCGCAGCCGCTTGCACCTCGCCGACCGACACCGCATGCACCCAAATGCAGCCATCGAGCTTCGGATAACCGAAGCCAAACCGCTGTCGAAATCCACGTCGGTAGCGTTGATTGACCACGCCGCGGAAGAACCAATACCCTGCCAGCGGAATTTGCAGCAGGGTGGTTATCAGGCTATAGAATTTGCGCACTGTGTTGGAAAATGATGTCAGATACCCGAGCTGAACCGGATTCTACATGTCGGCCGCGCGAAATACTCCTAGGCGCGCGCTCTTTGCGTAAACGACGGAGAAACAGAGACAGGCGCGTCATCGCCTACCCAGAGGTACCTAGCTGCTTTTCTAATACACTCTCGAAGACCCGTCGCACCTTTGACCGGTAACCCCTGACCTGGGCAAAAATCCGACAGTCGAAATCTTCAAAAGTACTGACCGATCGTGTTACATATGTCCAGAATGTCCAATCTTTCTTGGATGTTTTGGTTTCGAATTCCGTTACGCGCCCAAACGCGTTTTCGAACTCTGGCATGTATTTTTGAAACCTTTTGGTCATCCAGTCCTGGGTTTTGCCTCGAAAGCGCTTCAAATAGCAGTAAGCCTCAACTTTGGCGTAATTCGTAATCTTTCTTTGAAAGTTTGTGAGCGTTGAATCCCTTAGATATACGCGCTTACCGTCAAATCTGAACCCTAGATACTCCAGACCATTTTTCCCTTGTTTTCCGTCAAGCCACTCGTATTCGAGGTTTCCCGAAATAGCCGAGGTAAATAGTCCAATCGCCGTCTTTTCGTCTTTTATTTTTAGCTTCGGGCCGTATCGCACAATCTCTCTTATTGCGAACTCCTTCGCGGCAAGGCCAACTTTTTCATCGCCGGGCAATACGATGATAATGTCATCCGAGTAGCGCCAGACACGGCCGCCGCGATCTTCGACGTAGCCCGTAATTGCGGTATCGAAGTCCAATAAGTAAGCATTCGCAAGGAGGTCCGATAGTGGCGCGCCTTGCGGTATCCCATGACTATGATTTGGGGCTGAAATGAGTCGATCGTACTCTCCAGTCTCACCAGCAACTAGTTCTCGAAATTCTCGAGGTGTGCACAGCTGTCGCGGCATTTGGTGCGGCGGGATCGTAAACCCGAGGCGGGCTGTCCCATTTCGACCCGGCTTGTAATCTATGATACCTAAGCGCCGATAGAGCGACGAACAATCCACCGATGTATAAGCGGTTATGGCTTTGAACACGCGATAGTGATCTTCGGGCAGATTCGATTCACCCAGTAGATCCGCCCACACGCGGCGGAGCCGGCTATGATCAATGCAATCGAAATAGCTTGATATGTCCAACGTTACCACTACGCAATTCTTCATAGAACGGATTTCCGAAAAAGCATCATGGGCGAAATCAATGTTGCATTTTCCGGGACTCCCTTCGCCTGCCTTTGGTAGGCGCCGATAAGCAGTCGGCACATGGTCGATTCCCGTCAGCGCAAGCCGCTGCTCGTAGCTCTGCGCTAGCAGATACCTATAGAAGATGTAAATTCCTGCGTCTGTGCGAGCAGCGTAGCGAATCGTACGAGACTTCGGTGGCGGGTGATCTGGGTGTCGGAATCGCCTATTGGTTTTGGTGTATTCGATGAAGGGCCAAAATTTGTGGGAAGTCACTCGTTCCGGGGACATCACAAGTTCGGTCAGCGCTTCTTTGGAGATTAACTGATCGAAATGTGGGTATTGTTTTAGGTGTCGCTCCTCGAATTCGAAACCCATGCGAAGCCCTTGCTCTTGCGCTGAGAGGGAGCCAGAGAACCGCGCACATACGGTTACCCCCTGGCCCCACACCATGTTTCAGCGTGCAAAAGCACTGTTTGTGCAGTTTATTTACCGTGATTGGTACACTGGCAGTAGCGCGAGGCGCAGCCCAGCAAACGTTCTTATCAAAGGAGAACTTGTCATGTTCGTCAATATCAAATTCCGTTTACGGGTTGACAGCGTTAACAATCTACTCCTTCTCCATAGTGAGAGGATATTTTAGAAATAGGGTCGAAATTCAAAAAAAAAGCAACCTTCTTTCGTCGCGTATCAGAAAGTACGGGCCCCGTCCAAGTTCCTTTTACGTTCTTCTGAATTCTCTATCCCAATTTTGATCGCAGTCCTAGCCGCACTTCGAATCGCCGCACGCCAAACAGGTCATGCAGCCATCCATCACGATGACCGCGGCTGTGCTGCACTTGGCGCATAGTTGCGCGCCTTCAGGATAATCCGACTTAGAGAAGGCATCGGTTTGCTTTTGCGATTCCTCAAATTCCGCTCGTTTGCTTTCGATCAGTTCCCGTTGCGCATCATCCAAAGCCGGCTCGCTCAGCAAGCCGATCGTAATGAGATGCTTCTCAACGATGTAGCCTAACTCGGCAATGATCGACGGCATAAACTTACCGCCGGGCTGCCAATAGCCACCGCGCGGATCGAATACCGCCTTGAGCTCTTCAACCAGGAACGTGACGTCGCCGCCTTTACGGAAGACCGCTGAAAT
>JBCCFA010000564.1:0-2716 GCA_039029975.1 Pseudomonadota bacterium | reverse complement strand
TTTAGGCGCCGCGAAGATGATTGACAAGACAAAATATAATTGTCGATTCGCGATACTTGGAGGAGTCGATAAAGATAATCCGGGTTATATTGATGAAGCGGAGTTCCAACGATGTGCGGAGGACGCCGGAGTGGAGTGGTGGGGGCACATCGAAGATATGTCCGCAGCGTACTTGAACAGCACTATAGTGTGTTTACCTTCCTATCGGGAAGGTTTGCCGAAGGCACTGCTAGAGGCGGCATCTTGCGGTAAACCGTTAATCGCAACCGACGTACCCGGTTGTCGAGATATTTGTATTCATGAACAGACCGGTCTACTGGTGTTGCCAAAAGACACGAATTCACTGGCGGATGCAATAACAAGAATGCTCTCTGATCCAAAATTACGAAAATCCTGTGGTGCTGCCGCTCGTCGACTGGTTGAAGAACGCTTTTCGTTGGAAGCGATTGTAGTTGAAACGGATCAGTACTACCGAAGCTTGCTCGAAGCTCGCCATTGATAGATTATGAAAGTTGCGATTACCGGCGCGCGCGGCTTCATCGGTTCTAACTTAGTTAGATATTTAAATAGCAAGGACATTGCCACCGTCAGTATTTCGCGGGGTGATGTTGGACCACGTGGGGCCCAACATCATTGTTTGGATGTCACTTCACCAAGTAGCAGAAATATATTAACCCAGGTTCTTGAAAACTGTGATGGTATCGTCCACACGGTAGGGCTTGCGCATAAAAATAGTACGTCCCCTACCGACGGCAATTTTCATCAAGTAAACGTGCGATCGGCAGAAATTATCGCTGATGCTGCAGTCGCAGCAAAACTGTCAAAAGTAGTGCTGCTAAGCTCAATAAAAGCGGTCGCTGATACTTCGAGAATTGACGAGCAAGGGAAACCCATACCGCTAAATGATTCTTCTTCCCCGCGTCCTGTCGACGACTACGGGCGGTCAAAACTTATTGCGGAGGATGCGGTCATACGGCGTCTAAAAGAGACTTCAACCCAAAGCGTGATCTTAAGACCGCCACTTGTTTACGGTATCGGACAAAAAGGTAATCTTGAATCTGTATTTAAACTGATGAAAAAATTGGTGCTATTACCGGTCGTGGTACCTCATTTCGGCAATATGCGCAGTATGATTTCTGTCGATAATCTTTGCGACGCAATCGTTTCAATACTGCACGCAGCGCCAATCTCTTCCGGCCGGTATTTCCTGTCCGATATGGAGCTTAGTACACAAGATCTTTTCAAAGCTATTGGTGACGCACATGGCAGGCGTGTCTTTGTCGTTCGGTGTCCTACCGAGCTTATGGGATTGCTGAGTCGAATCTTCGGCACAGAGAGCAAATGGCAGAAGCTATAGGAATCGTTAAAGGTAGATGGCAGTCGATTTCGAAAAGATTTTCAATGGCAGCCACGGTTTGAGTTTCAACAAGTTTTAGAAGCCATGGTCAAAGGCCTTGAGGATTAGCCATTGGGGGTGTGGACTATTCTGTTCTTAGCGTGTCTGATTGGCGCTTTCGCCTTAACTGGCGTGGCTATCCGTTTAGCCGCGCGGCTCAGCATGCTTGACCACGGCGGTCAGAGGGCGCTCCACATTGGGACTAAGCCGCGTGGTGGCGGCATCGCGATAGTGTTTTGCGTAACTGCTGCGCAAATCGCTTGGTTTATCAACACAACTTTGAAGACGGATTATATAGTTGTTTGGTGGGCCGGTGGCCTGCTGATGGCAGCGCTTGGTTTCTGGGACGATATACGGAGTCTGCCGTCCGTCCCGCGGTTACTTTTTCAACTCCTTGTGGCAGCAATCGTTGCCGTTTGTTCCGCAGCATCCGACCTTCCTGTCGTCTGGGTGGCAGTAACCGTGGCGACGCTAGCCATCGTTTGGATGATAAATGGTGCTAACTTTATGGACGGTGCAGATGGTTTATTGGCAACGCAGGTAATTTTAGTTTCGGCCGGCTCGGTAGTCTTGTCTGAACCGCAACCCGCGGATCCAATACGACTGCAGAATCTGGCGGTATGCAGTGCTTGTCTCGGTTTTGTCGCGTGGAATTGGCAACCATCAAAAATCTTTCTAGGTGATACCGGAAGTTACTTTCTCGGTTACTGCCTGGCCATTAATGTCATCGCAACATTGGATAATTCGACAGGTCTGTTGAAATTATTAATTCTCGCTACACCGCTCTACTGCGATGCAAGTATGACCCTTGTTGCGCGGGTGTTGGCTAAACGCAAATTCTGGGAAGCGCATCGTAGTCATCTATATCAAAGGATGATTCGCTGCGGCTTCAGTCATTCCCAAGTGGCAATGGTATACGCGCTTGTGTGGGGTTTGGTATTTTTTCCGCTCGCGTATTTGTGTGAAATTATACCGGATCGATGTGCACTAATATTTGTGCTCGCGTGCATCGTTGCTAGCGTTATGTGGTTTTTTGCGACACAGAGATTCTCGCGTCTACTGATTTCGAAGGGGGAAATCGCGTAGAATGGCGCGATGTTGTCGCAGCGAAGTAAAATTATTCTGCATGATCTGTTGGCGATCACCGGCGCCTGGTGTATCGCTATGGTGGCGCGCTTCAATTTTGCTATCCCACCGGAACCTTATCTGAGCGCCGCGCTTGGGGCGCTCCCAGTCGTACTAGTCGGCCAGGCCATCGTCGCCCGCCACTTCGGCCTTTACAAGGGAATGTGGCGATTTGCCAGCATCCCAGACTTGTGG
>JBCCFA010000563.1:0-2716 GCA_039029975.1 Pseudomonadota bacterium | reverse complement strand
CCGAAATGTTCCTAATTAGTTATTACCTGGCGATTATTATTTTGTTCGTCAACCTCGAGTGCTTTCCTGGTAGCTCAAGGTTACTTGGTACTTTATTACGATGTGCGTGGGATTTGAACTTATATTTTTGCGAAAAATTACCAACTAAGTGGTGGCGCGAAGGGATTTGCCTCTTCATGGATAGAAGAGGCGCACCCGATGTTTGTCGAGACTGTCAGCCGGAATCAACCATCGCCCGTTAATTGCACGGTTAATGCGCTTAGGAACTTAGATATTAGGCAGTACGGGGTTCGCAGACGAAAATTGGAATTTCGCGCTCGGTAAACCGTCGATAGTCAGCAAATGGTGCATACGCTTGGTCGCAGACGGGCCATAACTCGGGTTTTTCCTCAGCGCTCGCCAAGCGTGCAATCCGCTCGGTTATCTCACCTCGGTGCTCAATCGAAATTTCGGGGTGCTTGATCAGGTTGTAATACCAGACAGGGTGTTTATCGTTGCCGCCTTGTGAAGCGACAAGTAATACATCGTCGCCATGCGGAACGTACATGAGCGGGATATTCAAGCTTCTGCCACTTTTTGCGCCAGTCATTTTTACGAAGCAAACTTCGTCGCCGCCAAGTGTATTGAAGAAGCGATTCCCGGTTATTTTGCGTACGAAGGTATGGGCTTTTGTGAACGCCTTGATCATCCCCACAGACATGCGTTTGCTGGTAGGTGCTGTGCCTTCTTCTAGGTTGCTAGACATAAATTATCTCCAAGTTTCCTGGTGACGAGTATTATGAGCGGCGATCCGTGATGGCCATCTCGCGTTTAAGCAGGCAGATTATTCTGTGATCTTATCACGGTAGCGATTGCGCTCAGTTTGTGCCACAGCTTCGCATAATGACTGAGGACTTGCACACGTAATATCTCGATTCCCATCGAGAGAGGCCAGGTCTCACAAGGCGATTACGTGCAGTCGAATAGTGGTACGCGTATGTGTCCGTCGGGCGTAAAATTTTAGTGATCGTAAAAATGCTGAATATGATCTGAGTAGGGTCGTCTATGTGATTACTCGCGCAGCGTGAAGTCGAAATAGTTGTCTTTCTGTTCGTCTTCCTAGATGAGGTTCATTGATTCGTTGATGTGCCACTCACGATTTCACTAAAGCGTTGTTGTTAATGCTGCCGCGCGCTAGTATCGAAGCTGCTGCGTAGTTCGGACCGCGCACTTGAATACAACTACGGTGACGTAATGATCCAAGATGAACCAGTCCGCGGCCAACCCACACCTCCGTGGTTTTTTGCACTATCTGGCCTAGAATGATGTCGCGCGCATTCGCACGGCCTCGTGGCGGCCTCGCCGGCAGCGAGAAGACTTGGCCTGCGCACAACGAATGTTGTCCCCGGCGCAGTCACGATAACGATGCCGGCCGCTGATGCCTCGATTTCGATTAGTGGCCAACTAGAGTCATCTCCCGTTATGATGGCGGCTTTGCATTCCGCCAGCGATACCGCATTAGCCCCGGGCCAGTATTTAAAACCGTTGCGCTTTACCTAAAATTTCTTTCGACCGGCACGGAGTGCTGCTGGCAACCTCTTGGCGCGAGCAAGAATTATCAATTCCAATAGCCTCATGGTGTTGGCCGAAGTTGAATTAGAAGATCCTGATGGCCGTCAGTTGAACCAAGGCCAGACGTTGTCTTCATCCATACCATGGATCCGGGACCTTCCGCTCCGCCCGATTCGATCTGGCCGGCCGAAGAAGCTAAATATGAAAGCCCTGATCCAATTGCGCGAAGTTAGCCGCAAAAAATCTCTGAGAGTATCTAGGGCGAAATCGCCGGCAATACGTTAAGCGGTATGGCGGTGCATCTTGCTGCTCGCGTGCAAGGCGGGGCAGAAGCTGCGCAAATATTAGCAACCTCGATCGTGAAAGACTTGGCGGTGGGTGCCGGTTTCCGCTTCGAAGATGTCGGGGAGCACGAACTAAAAGGTATCCCTGATCGATGGCGTTTATATTCTGTTTACGCCAGATAAAATCGTTTGGTGCAAACGCTAGCGCGATTTACCGACCCAACTAATGGCACCACCAGCAACAATCAATAGGGTGTTACGACTATATTATTTCCTGTTGCTCACCGAGGTCGTCAACTCGCTCTTTAACCACCTGCCGTTTCGTCTTATCGAGTAGCACGCTTACCACATCAGGTCGCGCATAATGTCCGACCGGATCAGCCGCAGCCTTAGCGACGGTAATCATATGCGGATCAAGCTCGGCATACAGAATTCCTTCTTCGTCATCTGCCAGTGGTTCGACCAGCGCGCGACCGTCGGGTGCGAAGATCATGGAATGGCCGCCGCCGGGTTTACTCGTGCGAGGATTTAAAAGCGCGGCTTTGTCTTCTGTATCGCAGAGCATGTCGAAGCAGTCTTGGCCCGTAACCGCAACGGACGCGAGTACATAACATCCGCCTTCTACGGCGTACATTTTACTGGCACCGTCAATATTGACTTCAGGGCCTAGCGCGTAGGCGATATCTCGATAGCAACAGAAACTGGGCCAACCGGCGACATGAATTTCTTCATGCATGGAATACATCACCATGCGCGAAAGCGGCTGCAAGTGTTCCCAGCAGTTTAGCGCGCCGACTTTACCTAATGAGGTGTCCACCACTTTAAAATCAGACCCATCGCCATCACCAAAAACGGTTCTCTCCACGAATGTTGGTTTGAGT
>JBCCFA010000562.1:0-2719 GCA_039029975.1 Pseudomonadota bacterium | reverse complement strand
GTCGCCATTCACCCCATCAGTGAAGCCATTGGCTCCCTCACCAATCAGGTTATTACCGCCCGAGGTGAAAGACCCACGCAGCTCATTGTTGGTGTTGGTCCCGGTCGAGACGTTACCCGCAATAATGCTGCTGGTCACGGTCACGACGTCTCCAAACGCATCCACACCGCCGCCATTGACAGAGGTATTGTCAGTGATAGTTCCTCTTTTTCGTGCTCACCGTCTTTATGGCGTTTTCTAAATTTCTTTGGCTTTTCGAATTTTGCCCAGGAGTTGCCCTTAAATCTCCCGAATCGATATCCTTTCCAAAAACTATTCTTTGACGTTTCGGTTTGATAATTTCTACGCTTTTTCGAAGAAAATGAATGACCGGTGCTCGCCGACCGCATACCTCGAACATAACTATCAATTAGATTTTGGCCTTTTTTCATCGGGTAGACAGCCGTGTTAAGCGTGGCAGCGGTGCGCTGGTCCAAGAGTTTCACAACGTCTAAATTAACAAATTGGGCACCTAGTAATTTAAAGACATCCCGCTCCAAAGTATCTTCGATATTTGCTGCCGCAATGCTTGCGACGTTAGGGGTCGTTCTTTGCGCTTCTGGTACGCATTGCTGATCTCCCTCTGCGCATCGCTCTTCAGCAACAGGCACTGCGTGGGCGCTCGACATTCCGAGCACGATGAAGGCAACGACAAGCGCGCAGTGTAAATAAAAGCTGATCGGGTAAAACATTAATAGTTGCAGCTCATGCAAATGGCAGGATTGTATTTTTGTAGAAATCGATCGACTGTGAACCGATTAAAATTCAAAGACTTAAATTGTTAAACATCTTCAAATATAACGCTTAAAACGTTTTTGGCCAGGTTTTGCGCGCCGATTCAGTGTTCTGCCGCTGTCGGATCCACCACTGAAAGCCCCTCTTTCGGCGATACGCGTGTGGTAGACGTCGCCACGAAGCTCGCGACCAACGTCTCCATCGTGCGATAATTTTCGGCCTCAATACCCGTTATCACAAACAAACTTTACTACGCCAATATGTCTAATGAACCATTAAAACTCGGCTTATTTATGCCTAACTGTAGCTACTCGATGTCCATCAGTACCTACAAACCGAACCCTGATGAATGGGAGTTCGAACACAATGTAAAGATTGCGCTTGCCGCGGAAGAGGAGGACTTTGATTTTCTATTTCCAGTCTCTCGTTGGCGCGGACTAGGCGGCGAAACCAATTTTCTTGGCACCAATATTGATACGTTTAGCTGGGCCGCCAGCCTATTACAAAGAACAACAAAAATAGGCTGCTACTCAACGGTCCATGTCCCTGTGTTCCACCCTTTCGTTGTCGCAAAAATGGGCGCCAGTCTGGATTACATAAGCGGCGGGCGATGGGGGTTGAACGTGGTCAGTGGATGGAACCACCAAGAGTTCAACATGATGGGACTGGATATTCACGATCACGAAAAGCGCTATGAAAAAACGACCGATTACCTAAAAGTCATTAAAGGCCTGTGGACAGCTGAACCTGGCGCCTTCAACTTCGAATCACCGTGGTACACGGTAAGGGACGGTTGGATCTCGCCGTTACCCAAAACCAATCCGCACCCCCCTATCGTCAATGCCGGCACCTCGGAAGCGGGACGTAATCTAGTCGCGAACTATTGTGACTGGTCGTTCATGTGTCCGCCGTCGTTAGCAGCGGGCGGCGAGATGGCGGCCGACATAAAACGCCGCGCGAAAGAAGCTAGCCGTAACGTAAGATGCGTTGCCGCATTAATACCCATTTGGGGGGAAACCCAGGCTGAAGCGGAAGCTATCGCCCAAAAAATTCTCGACAATGCGGACAAACAAGCGCTCGAAGGCTGGATGGCTGGTACACAGTTGGATAGCCAGTCATTCGATTCTCATACCCTAGACATGTTTTGCCTTGGCGCCGGATCGTTGCCAATTATCGGCACCAAGCAAACCGTGGCCGACGCGCTGATAGACCTGTATAACCGCGGGGTAGATGGCGTGATGATGGGTTTTCTCGATTATTTAGACGGCACCAAACAGTTTGGTCGCGAGATTGTGCCCATATTGCGTGAGGCCGGTATTCGCTGAGCGAACGATTAACGGCTTAGGGGAAATTCGCCTGGCGCGCGGCCAAGTACGAGTCCATTTCCGCTAGGCTTTGGTGGTATTTAGACACAATCGTTGGTAGCGGTAACTCGTATGCCACCGCCCAATCGCAACAGGTGACGAGCATAATATCCGCCGGCGAAAAGTCGTCGCCCACAATGTACCGGCGCCCATCGCTTAGTTCGGTATTCACGACGTCAATCTGTCTGGCGAAATATTCTTTGGCCGCTTGAACTGCACCAGGCGCGTCTCCGTAAATGGCAGGTAAATCTCGGTGCCTACGCAGCACGTAAAGTGCGGTCGCATCTAATTCCGTTAACGCGAATGAACTCCATCTGGAAATCTGCGCAAATTCCTCGATGCTTTTTCCAATCGCTGCATAGCTTGAATAAAGGTAAAAAACGATGGCGCCGCTTTCTACCATTTTCACCGAACCATATTCAAAAGCCGGAATCTTTTTACCGGGACTGATTGCCAAAAATTCAAGCGCGTCCATATCCGCTGTACGGGTTTTAATTGGTCGCGTTTCGTAATTAACCTCTAACTCGTGCAATGCCCAATGGACTCGCATCGTTCTGGGTGTACCAATTCCCCAAACTACC
>JBCCFA010000561.1:0-2723 GCA_039029975.1 Pseudomonadota bacterium | reverse complement strand
TGAAAGACGACACCGCGATCGGGGCCCGGCGCGTGAATTTCTTCTCCTTTCAAAACTGCCGAACCACTGTCTGGCGCTTCGAGTCCGGCTATTGTCGAAATTAGGGTTGTTTTACCCGAACCGGAAAAGCCTACGATGGCGACGAATTCTCCTTCTTCGACTGCCAAATTTAGATTCTTTAGAACGTCCGTTTTGTCAGCCCCTTCGCCAAACGATTTACAGACATCTGTTAACTCCAAAAATGCCACTTTGCATTCTCCCATAATGAAATTGAATACTTGTTTTTTTGAGGGCTCCGGTCTCGCCACTACACCGGGCGCCTTTTAGTCTCCTTTTCTTACCGAATGGGCCCTAACGGTTAGTCGAAAATGTAAATGCGGTTTGCAAGGCGTACATCACCCGGTCAAGCAAAAATCCAATGACACCAATCGTAAGCACCGCAACCAAAATCTTGGCCAGCGACAAAGACGAGCCGTTTTGGAATTCATCCCAGACGAATTTGCCCAATCCTGGGTTTTGCGCAAGCATCTCGGCCGCGATAAGCACCATCCAGCCAACCCCAAGAGAAAGACGGAGTCCCGTGAAAATTAATGGGAGAGATGAAGGTAGGATGACTTTGTAAATTGTAGTCATCGTCGATAGGCGTAAAACCTTACTCACGTTCATCAAATCTTTATCGATTGATGAAACACCTAACGCGGTATTAATTAACGTTGGCCATAACGAACATAAAGTGACGGTGATGGCCGATATCACCATGGATTTTGGCATCGCGTCCGTTTGGTTAACGTACAAGGCCGATACCACCATGGTAACTAAAGGCAGCCAAGCTAGTGGCGAAACGGGTTTGAATATCTGAATTAGTGGATTGAGCGCGCCGTTGATCGTTCTCGACAAGCCGGACGCGATACCCAGCGGCACGGCGATAAACGTCGCTATCGCAAACCCGAGCGCTACGGTTAATAGGCTAGTGACAATCTGATCGAGGTAAGTCGGCTTCCCGGTGTATTTCCGCCACTTGACCCGGTCTTCCTTACCGTTTTCGATAAGCTGCGCGTTGCGTTTATCTTGTCTTTCATAGAACGCCTCAGCCTTAACTCGTTCGGCCTTGTGGTCTTCCCATAAGGCCCCTACTTGCTCCCAAACTTGCGCAGGCCCAGGCACCGCGCCTAAGGATGTATTGATTTGGGGCGCAATAGCACCCCAAGCAAATAGGAAGAATAATATCCCTAAGATCGGTACCAATAAGAGCTGCCATAGTTCCTTCATTTGATGGCGAGGCGAATCCCCCGCCATCATGTTTAGAATGGGTACCACCCAAGCGAGACCGAGTACGTTCAAGTAAGTACTGGCCTTACTCACCATCGCGAAGCGCTTTTCTTTGCGACGCTCTTTTTCAGCATCCGCCCCGATATCCTCTTCAAACGTCGGGTTTGCCGATGACATTAGTTTGCCTCCGTCACTAGTTGCTTAGTGGTCGGCATCGCGGTGCCGACAACTTCCGCACCTTCAACCATTTCTTTTGCCTTCAAGCCAATCGGGAAAGAATCGATATAGTCATTCGGTTTCCGGCCGTCGAACACAATGCCGTCGATAAATTCGGTCTGGGGCGCCCGATAGCCGTCGGTATCCCACGGAAAATCTGCTTCAGCAACGTGGCCATCTTCGACCAACATTTTCGCCGCTGTCAAATAAATGTCTGGACGATAGACTTTCTTGGCAACCTCGTCATACCAAGCGTCGTCCTTATGTTCGGTTATTTGCCCCCACCGACGCATTTGCGATAGATACCAAACCGCATCAGAGTAATAAGGATAGGTGGCGAAGTAACGGTAAAAAACGTTGAAATCGGGTACCTCACGTTTATCTCCCTTTTCATACTCGAATGTTCCGGTCATAGAATTGGCGATAACTTCGTAATCCGCGCCTACATATTCTGATTTGGCGAGAATTTTTACTGCTTCTTTACGATTAGCATTATCGTTTTCGTCAAGCCATTTCGCTGCCCGAATCAACGCCTTTGTAAGCGCCAATGTCGTGTTCGGGTATTTCTCGGCGAACTCGGCAGTAATCCCGAACACTTTTTCAGGATTGTTTTTCCAAATCTCATAATCAGTGATAACAGGCACACCAATGCCTTTGAAAACGGCCTGTTGATTCCACGGTTCGCCCACGCAGTATCCGTAAATTGTGCCCGCTTCTAGGGTCGCTGGCATTTGGGGCGGCGGCGTTACCGAGAGGAGTACGTCCGCTTTGATTTGACCGGTTATGTCGGTTGAGGAGTAGAACCCTGGGTGCAAGCCGCCCGCGGCTAACCAATAGCGCAATTCGTAATTGTGGGTCGAAACTGGAAATACCATCCCCATGTTAAAGGGCTTGCCGTCCGACTTATAAGTCTCGACAACCGGTTTTAGATAATCCGCTTTAATTGGGTGGACCGGTTTACCATCCTCTCGCATGGGCACGTTCTTTTTCATTAATGCCCATATTTCGTTTGATACGGTAATGCCATTACCGTTTAGGTCCATTGAGAAGGGTGTAATGATATGTGCTTTAGTACCGAAACCAATGGTTGCCGCAAGGGGCTGACCCGCCAGCATATGCGCACCATCCAATTCACCAGTAATAACGCCGTCTAGTAGTACTTTCCAATTGGCTTGCGGCTCAATGGTGACAAATAGTCCTTCCTCTTCGAAGTATCCGTTTTCGTAAGCCACGGCAAT
>JBCCFA010000560.1:0-2724 GCA_039029975.1 Pseudomonadota bacterium | reverse complement strand
GAATTTTGCACTTTGCCCGGATCAAGTCCCAGTCCTTCAAGCAAACCGGAAGCGTCGGATTTCGCGTCGAAGGCATCGACTTGCCCTTCGGCGTTCTGCCATTCGCGACCAGGTCCGGTTAGGACGGCGCCGCCCATCCGAACAGCTGCTGCGGACGTGGTTTGATCTTCCGGCTCCTCACCAGCGTAAACCTGTCCCACTTCAAACAACGCCACATCGCCCAGTCCGTGGTCTGCATTTCTTTGCGCCAGCTAACGTTATGACGCTGTTGGAAATCGTACGCGGCGATAAAACCTCAAAAGAGGTCATTGCCACGTCGATGCAAATGGCCAAAACGATTCGCAAGATTGGCGTGTTGGTTCGCGTGTGTTTCGGCTTTGTCGCGAACCGCATGTTCTTCCCTTACGTCCGCGAAGCCCAGCGTATGATCCTTGAGGGTGTGCCGGCTGAACGAATCGATCAGGTTGCGTTCGATTGGGGTATGGCGATGGGGCCCAATGGGGTTTCGGATTTGTCCGGCCTTGATGTGCTAGACAAGGTGAAAAACGAATGGACGGAAAAACCGGACGATCCGACACTATGGCACATGGTTTCTGTCCTGGTGGAGAAGGGCCGCTTGGGCCAAAAATCTGGGGCCGGCATTTACAATTATGAGGGCCGCAAGGCCGTACCAGATCCGCAAGTCGCCGATTGGGCGCGCGAAGAAGCAGAAAAGCTGAACGTTGAACAAATCGAAGTTGGTGATCAAGAAATTATCGAAAGACTATTATTTGCGATGATCAATGAAGGCGCATTGGTGTTAGAAGAGGGAATCGCAATGCTGCCAGGTGACATTGATGTAGTCTTCGCGAATGGCTACGGCATGCCTCGTTACCGAGGTGGCCCTATGTGTTACGCCGATACCGTGGGCGTTAAAAATGTGTATGAAGCCATGCTGAAATATCGTGAACGCTACGGTGACATGCATTGGACACCTGCGCCCTTGCTCGAAAAAATCGCCAACGAAGGCGGCTCATTCGAACAGTGGAATGCTGAACGCGGCTGAGGAGATAACGTTATGCTACATCGCGTCATGGTTACGATTTTGGTTTTGCTTCATCACGGAATCGCCTATCACCATGGCGCGCAGCACACGCTACTGGCAATTGATATGGCGGCGTGGCAGAACGCGTTTATCAACGGCGTGATCCTTGTGTTGCCGTTGCTTGGCGTCGTCATGCTGTGGACGCCGTGGCGGCGCGCTGGGGCCGTTGCCGTTATCGTGGGAATGCTTGGCGCGTTAATTTTTGGCGTGGTGCATCACTATATGCTGGTCTCTCCTGATCACATTTCCCATCTACCTGCGGCAGAAGGACATGTGCACGCTGCTTTCATTTGGACTGCCGGCGCCATAGCCATGCTTGAGGGAATAGCCGCCATGTGGGCCGCTTTACTCGCTGGCCAGTCGAGTCAATCTGAGTTCGCACCCTAGGAACCACTTATGGCTTTCGAATACATTAATGTAACGTCGGCGGATCATATTTACACGATTGAACTCGCCCGGCCGGCCGTCTTAAACGCGATTAATCAACAGATGCACGATGAGCTGCAATCAGCCTTTGACCATTTTGCTGAAGATGACGACTTGTATTTGGCCGTCATTAAAGGCGCGGGCGAGCGGGCGTTTTCTGCAGGCAGCGATCTGAAAGCCATTGCGAAGGCCGGCAAACCGAATACCTATCCTAAAGACGGTTATGCGGGTTTAATAGAACGATTCGACTTAAGCAAGCCTATCATCGCCGCTGTTGATGGCGTGGCGGTAGGCGGTGGCTTCGAGGTGGCGCTCGCGTGCGACATCTTGATCGCTACGACCCGTTCCAGGTTCGGCTTGCCAGAACCGAAAATTGGCGCCATTGCACTGGGTGGTGGGGTGCATAGATTGGCCCGTCAAATAGGTTTGAAAAAAGCCATGGGTTTGATTCTGAGTGCCGATATCATTGATGCGGAAGAAGGTGACCGCCTCGGGTTTATCACCGAGCTGGTTGAACCCGACGCTTTGCAAGCAACCGTTGATAAGTGGTGTCACAAAATCCTCGCATGCGCGCCGCTAGCCACACGGGCCTCGAAGGAAACGGTGATGCGTGGCTTGGATGAATCCAGCCTTGAAGCGGCGATGCAGGCGCAGCTTGAATATCCGGCCTTCAAAAAATTCTATACCTCTGAAGACCGGCACGAGGGTGCGCTCGCGTTTGCCGAAAAACGCCCGCCTAATTGGCGGGGTCGATAGAAAATCGAGAAGTTAAGCGGTTTCGGCGATGGTGAGCCCTAGTTCGTCGATCATCTTGTCGCGCATAACAAATTTTTGAATTTTACCGGTGACTGTCATCGGAAATTCATCGACGAATTTCACGTAGGCAGGCACCTTGTAGTGCGCGATTTGTTCTTTGCAGTACGCACGCACCTCGTCTTCGCTTAAGTTTTCACCTTCACGCACTGTGATCCAGGTAGCAATTTGTTCGCCATATTTCTCATCCGGTACACCGAATACCGCGACTTCTTGAATTTTGGGATGTCGGAACAGGTATTCCTCGATCTCCCTGGGATACACATTTTCGCCGCCACGAATAATCATATCTTTCACCCGCCCGACGATATTAACGAAACCTTCGTCATCCATCGTCGCGAGGTCGCCGGTATGCATCCAACCCGAAGCATCAATTGACTCGGCGGTTTTTTCTTCGTCGT
>JBCCFA010000559.1:0-2736 GCA_039029975.1 Pseudomonadota bacterium | reverse complement strand
AATTGCGCAGGCGATGGAATGCCCGATTGGTACAGTGCGCTCACGCATTTTTAGGGCGCGCGAAGCGGTAGATGGAGAGCTAAAACCGCTGCTTGAGCGGACTTAGGCATAAATACAGGCACAAGATTAGACGGCATAGTAAAGTTGCAGTTGGAAAGCAAGCAAAGCTTTGCTTTACTCAATGAACGCTTCCGCCGTAGTTAGAAATATATAACAAGGTTGGTAGAACATGGCTGGTAACAATATAACCGAAATTAGAGCCGGGGCCGCTGGCTCGGCGAGTCTCAATGAGAATGTCTCAGCGTTGCTCGATGGCGAAACCAAGCACCTGACTGAGAGCGAGATTCAGCAGCTTCTTGAATCGTCTGAATCTCGCGCCAGTTTGTCACGATATCAGTTGATCGGTGATGTGCTGAGAGAAGGCAGCGGCGAGATAACGACGGTATCTCAAAGCGGTTCGTTCGCCACAGCACTAAGAGACAAAATCGCTGCGGAACCCACGGTGATTGCGCCGCAGGCGACGGCCGAAACTCGGAAAAAGACCGCCAAGTATTTGCAGCCTGTTGCAGGTCTCGCGATCGCAGCTTCAGTGGCAGGCATTGCCGTGATTGGCATTCAAAAAATGAATGCTGAACCGCAATCTGGGGTAGAGCAACTATCAGTCGCAAATTTGAACGCCGCCGAGCAGGTGATGGCGAGCACAGCCGTAGCAACGGCAGATACTGATGCCGACACGCCCGAGCTCGAAATCGATTTGGCGGAGCATAAGCGCCGATTGAACAGCTATTTGGTGAATTTTAACGAGCAGCGGGCGAGCCTCGGAATGCCGGGCGTCAATCCCTACGTTCGGATTATCGATTTCGAATCGGAAAAGTAAGGCTTGACCGCGCCGGCCGTGATTGCGAAAAACGCACGGCTTGCCGGCGTTTTTCTCTTCTGCTTTTCCACTGCCCTTACTTGCTGGGCAGATACCTTTCATCCTGATTTTCTCATCAAGCGCATGATTGCCGCGACCAGCGCACTCAATTACGAAGGTGTGTTTGTCTATCATCGCGGTAATCAAATCGATTCCATGCGAATCATTCATAAATTGAACGGCGACACGGAACTCGAGCGTTTGGTGTCATTGTCGGGTCCTGCGCGTGAGGTGATTCGCAAAGGCGACGAAGTGAAGTGCTTATTCGAGGACGACAAGGAGGTCATGGTCGAAAAAATCGAGCCCAAGGACTTCTTTTCGTTTGGATTAAAAACGCCCATCGAAGATATTGCGGCACATTACCGACTACAGATTGCCGGCCGGGCGCGCATCGCAGGTCGCGAGGCCGTGTTGATTTCCATAGTACCGGCGAGCTCAGACCGCTTCGCCTATCAATTAGCGGTTGATACCGAACATGGCCTGCTCCTCAAATCGGCCGTATATGGGCGCGACCGGCGCGTTTTGGAACAGGTCCAATTCGCCGCTATAGCGATAGGCCACGATATCGCGCTGAGTGAATTTAACCCGCAAATAGGTGGCGATGGGTATACCTGGTATACGTCAGAACGCGCGGTAAAATCTTCAAACCATACCCGAGACGGTCAACTTTGGGCTGCGCAATGGTTGCCAGATGGATTTAAAATGCGCAACGAAATGACGCAGCGTTTTGCGGATGTGACGTCACCAGTGAGTCATCTGGTTTACACTGATGGTTTAGCGATGGTGTCGATTTTCATTGAAGAAGATTCCCCGCGCGCTGCGCCGGCAGCAGAGGCCTTTTCCTCCCTGGGTGCGGTGAGTGCTTTGAGCGTTAAACAGAAGAATCATTTAATCACTGTAGTAGGCGAATTACCGCCGCCGACGTTGCAACGGATTGCAGCTTCCGTTGGAAAAATCGATTGAGCAGTGCCAATTACTGGCGCTATAGCAAATCCTCAGACTTGATAGGTCGTATTCAATGAGTGGTCGAAGAATTTCGTCAAAAGTAGACGCCTTTGTTGTTGGTGCACTGTTAATCCTTTGCGGTACGTCGGCTGACGCTCGAACGGTAACGGGCTTGCCAGATTTTACGCCGCTGGTGAAGTCAAATCGCGCGGCGGTCGTCAATATCAGTACCACATCGAAAAAAGAAACGGCTGAACTTGAAGGTCCGCGCGGTGGGCCACTACCAGGTGTGCCAGACGACAACGCCCTGCAAGATTTTTTTCGCAAGTTCTTCGGCGATGAAGGCCGCGGCGGTCGCGGCCGACCGGGACCAGATACGCTTTCTTCATTGGGGTCCGGTTTCATAATTTCTGAGGACGGCTATGTGATTTCGAACTACCACGTGGTGCGTGAAGCAGATGAAGTGGTCGTTCGCATGAGCGATCGCAAAGAATATGTCGCGGAAATCATCGGCACCGACCCGCGTAGCGATATCGCCGTGCTCAAAGTCGAAGCAGATAAACCGCTGCCAGCCTTGAAGCTGGGCAAAAGCGCTGCGCTAGAGGTCGGCGAGTGGGTGCTGGCCATTGGTTCGCCATTTGGATTTGACCACTCAGTAACCGCCGGCATCGTGAGCGCCAAAGGCAGAAGTTTACCCAACGAGAATTACGTGCCATTCATCCAAACGGACGTGGCAATCAACCCCGGTAATTCCGGCGGTCCGTTGTTTAATCTTGACGGCGAAGTGGTGGGCGTTAACTCACAGATCTATAGCCGCACCGGCGGTTTTATGGGCTTGTCTTTCGCGATTCCAATCGATGTTGTCATGAACGTTT
>JBCCFA010000558.1:0-2741 GCA_039029975.1 Pseudomonadota bacterium | reverse complement strand
TGTCGCTCGCGAGTAAGTGTTGAGATAACAATTGCCAGGTTTTTCCGTTGACACGTCGTTTGGCCCAAAGGGTGGGGCTGGGGTGTCGTCTTTCATGCGTTGCTCCGTGGCTGCCGCAAATTCTTGTTTCGTCCCATTTTGCACAGATCGTGCCAGCGACCGATTTCAATAGGATTGGGGCAATTTGCGAGAACTTTGATCTATTTGGCGAAATTCTAGGGTCAATGTGACACACTATACGTGTCATGTGTCATTTTGATACGAAACTTTCATGACTCAACAAATTAAAGACAACGATTCTCTCGATACCTTAGATCGGACAGCGGTCTCAAACGCGTGGAAAAATTTTGTTCAAAGGCGAAGCGACCCCACACACGTGGTCCGCGACACCATTGGGGAATCTTGGCATCGCTGCGTTACCACCGGTATTGATCCGCAAACCCAACGAGCCCCTTTTGTGGAGGACCAAGAGGCGCTCGATGCGCTTTGCCTTGCAAACAAAGCACTGGTCGATGCGACACAGAACACCTGGCAATTGTTATCTCAACACTTACTCGCGAGCGACAGTATTTTAATACTCACTGACAACCAAGGGGTTATGCTGGATATCAAAGGCAACAGCGAAATTGTTGCGGCGGCTGCTCAAGAACACGTTGCACCCGGATTTGACTGGAGTGAGCAAGCGGCCGGTACCAATGCCGTGGGTACTGCCTTGGTTGCAGAACGCCCCACCGTTGTCCGCAGTGTCGAACATTTTTGCGAAGCCGCCAAATTATGGGATTGCGCCGCCGCCCCAATACGCGATTTAGCCGATGGCGAAATTATCGGTGTGCTTGATATCACCAGCGTTGGCGAATTAAACAACTCGCACGCGTTGAGTTTCGCCATCACCGCGGCAAAGCAAATCGAACATACGCTGCACTCTCTTGAGCTCGCTCGGTCTGTTGAACTTTTAAGCTGGTATCGAAAAATCGAATCGCGTTATCGAGACAAAGCGGCCGCCTTACTCGATCGGAAAGGTCGTTTAATTGTGACTACGACAGCAGCCGGTCTACTAAACCCGCCAGATAAATTTTTAATTGACGAAACTCGTTTGCTCGAAGAACAGACTAACGTTCGAATCAGCCAAACACTCGAGTACGAATGGGACGACGCGACAATGACGACCGCGCCTAACGAATGGGCAGGCGGTTTAGTTATGCTCGAAGCAATATCTCTCCACCAAACAGCTCAAACGACCCGTAATACCCATCCGGCGTTCGATAAAATTATCACCGAAAATAACGATTTCATCGCTTGTATTGACGCTGCAGAACGCATGGCGCGAGCACATTCACCCGTGTTGATTAACGGCGAAACCGGTAGCGGCAAAGAGTTATTTGCGTCAGCTATTCACGCCAGTTCAGACCGAGCAGATGGCCCCTTCATTGCCGTTAACTGCGGTACGCTCACCCAGGAACTCGCTGCGAGCGAATTATTCGGTTATGAGAGTGGCGCATTTACCGGGGCCGCCAAGCAAGGTCGACGCGGTAAGTTCGAAGACGCCGACGGTGGCACCTTGTTTTTAGATGAAATCGCCGAACTGCCGAACGATGTGCAAGCGCATCTGTTACGTGTGCTGCAAGACAATGTAGTAACGCGCGTCGGTAGCAATACGCCAACAAAGGTTGATGTTCGCGTAATTGCCGCGACCAATAAAAACCTGCAAACAGAAACAGATAACGGCAGGTTCCGTCTTGACCTCCTCTATCGCCTGAAGGTGCTGTCTCTGGATTTATTGCCATTGAGAGCGCGTAAAGACGATATCCCGGTGTTGATTGATAAATTCCTGGAGCGCTTACATGCAACGTACGGCTTAGGACAAAAGTCAATTTCGCCGGATTTGCTGCAGCAATTGATTGCGCATCCTTGGCCGGGAAACGTACGCGAGCTACACGGCGTTATCGAAAGCATCTACATATTAAACCGTGCCTCCTTACTTACTACCGAACACTTACCCAATGATTTTAATATTGAGCCGGGCCGGTTAGTAGAGGAACCTCGTGAGCTGTCTCGTCACAGCGATATCGATAGCGTTGAAAAACAGCTGATCGCGCAAGCGCTAAGTGATTCCACGCAAAACCTTGAGAGCATTGCCCAACAGCTCGGCATCTCACGCAGCACCTTGTATCGGAAAATGAAGCGATACGATCTATCCCGATAGTCCGACTAGTTCGTGAGTGCATCAATTACGGGTGCTTCGGCCGTAAAAGATTCGACTTCAAATGTTTTTCGATTGACCAATTGAAATTGTCACGAGACACTAGTTCGCCTAACGTCAACGAAGGCGAAGCATTTGTTCCGCCAACTGATTCGAGAACATATCTATGCGAGCAACCAAAGCAGCCGTTGTCCAAGCCTCTCCTGTGTACATGAACCTTGATGGGTGCATCGATAAAGCCAGCACTTTAATTAAGGAAGCTGCTTCGAACGGCGCGAACATCATTGCCTTTCCAGAAACCTGGATCCCCGGCTACCCATGGTTCGTCTGGTTAGGTGCTCCAGCGTGGAGTTTGCAGTTTATTCCACCGTATCATGAAAATTCGATGGAAGTTGATTCGCCGCAGATGAAAAAACTTTGCCAAGCGGCGAAGGAAAATAACATTCAAGTCTGTTTCGGCTTTAGTGAAAAAGCGGCCGGTACGCGTTACATGTCTCAAGCTTTATTAAGCGAGAACGGTGAAATATTGTTTGTACGTCGC
>JBCCFA010000557.1:0-2742 GCA_039029975.1 Pseudomonadota bacterium | reverse complement strand
GGACGCTACGGTTGCCAGCTGTGGCACCTAAATAAACTTCGATTAGTTCACCCACCCAGCCTTTGGAGCTGGTGGGATTGGTTGGCATTGGTGTCCCAGTTTCTTGAGCGATTTGTTCAAACGAGATTCCGCAAAGTTTTGCTGCTCGGTTAAGAAGCATTTGCCTGGTTAGGTGCATCCTCTTTATTCCGTCGCTTGAAGTGCTGTTGTTATCGCATCGCGTAATTGCTGTTGTAGTGCTAAAGGGATGTCTGTTGATGCACGTTGATCTGCATCTTGTTCGGGGTCACGTGTGATACAGAAATAATCCTCGGCTCGTTCGCCAATTGTTGCGATTCGTGCGTCATGAAGTTGGATACCAAATTTCCGCATTATTTGCCCAATCATGCTGAGCAACCCTGGTCGATCTACGGCATTAACCCCCATGATGGTGTAGCGATGGGCTTCGTCATATTCGAAGTCTACTTTTACCGGGGTATCAAAATGCCGCAGAGCGCGTGATGCAGCTCTCGTCAGCGGCGCAGTTGGCATTTCTTCTTGAGTTAGGGCTTGCACGACGGTGGTAACAATTCGCTCAATCTTTAGACTGTCAGTAATTGGGGTCAATTGGTTCGAATCTAGCGCCATATACGTATCTAAGGTGTAGCCGTTGGATGTTGTTGAGATACGGGCATCTTGGATATCGAGTTGAAGTTTGTCCAAAGCCGCGGTGGTTCTGGCAAATAAGTTTTGCGAGTCTTCGGCGTAAATAAAAATAGCGGTCGCCTCCCGATGGTCGAAGTTGTCAACACAAACTAGGGGCGAATCTTGTGTTTCACGATTTAGAATATTGCTTGAATGCCAAACAATTTCGGCGACCCGATGTCGCATGAAGTAATCTTCGTCAAAAGTCTGCCAAAGTGATTCGACCGGCGCTTGCGCAAATTTCATCGCCGCTAAGGACTCAAGCGCCTGTTTGCGCATGTCACTAGATCTTTCGTTCGAATCGATAGTGGTACTTGTTTTGTCGCTAAGGAACCTTCGTGTGGCCGAGTACAATTCCGCTAATAGCGATTCTTTCCAGCCATTGAATAATTTCGGATCAGTGCCTCTAATGTCTGCAACCGTTAACAGGTAAAGATAATCTAGATAAATTTGCTCGCCGACTTCGTCGGCGAACGCGGCTATCACGGTTGGGTCATAAATATCTTTTCGTTGCGCGATAGTCGACATTAATAAATGATTTCTCACCAACCAGGCAACTAAGTGCGTATCAAAATTACTAAGCCCGTGTGTTTTGCAAAATGCAGCAGCTTCTTCGGCGCCCAACTGTGAATGGTCGCCACCGCGCCCTTTTGCGATATCGTGATAAAGGCCGGCTATATAGAGCAATTCGAGCTTGGGAATCCGTTCAATCACATAAGGAATCAGCGTAATCTTATCGGCGTCTCCCTGGGGGAATGAAAATCGGCGCATATACTGCAAAACGAATAGCGCGTGTTCATCGACCGTATAGATGTGAAATAAGTCGAATTGCATGAGGCCTTCAACTTTTGCGAATACCGGTAGATACGCGCTAAGCACGCCGTATTTGTGCATGCGACGAAGTTCGTGGCCGATACGACGTGGCTGACGAATAATTTCCATGAACAGCGATTGCGCGCGAAGATCTTCGCGAACAGCGCTATCTATTTTGTGCCGATTAGCGAGCAGCAAGCGAATTGTTTTCGCGCTGATTTGAGTGACTTCCGGGTTTTGCTGCAGGATTAGAAATAATTCGAGCATCGCATGCGGCGCGCGCTCGAATACCGCCTCGTCAATAACATCCAGTGCCTTATCACGCAGTTGGAACCTGCGGTTGACTGGGCTGATATTTTGCGTCTGATTTTTTCGAAGAATAGCTTGTTCGAATAAGTCGAGTAACATCTCATTCACGCAGCTAATTTCGCGGACTGTTCGATAATAGTCCTTCATCAACAGTTCGACGGCTTCGTTAGGGCCGTTACCTTCATATCCCAACGCTTCAGCGACCGACTTCTGATGTTCAAGGGCGAGCCTGTCTTCGTGACGACCGGTCAGAAAATGCAGTGCGCAACGGACGCGCCATAAAAACTCTTCACCCGCGTCTAAGGTTGCGTATTCATCTGGGTGCAAAAAACCGTGGTCTAATAAACCTCGCAGATTTCCGGATTCGAAATGGCGGTTAGCAACCCAAGCGATCGTTTGGATATCGCGCAGGCCGCCGGGACTTTCCTTTATGTTCGGTTCCAGCTGCTGCAAAGCATCATCAAATCGTCGATAGCGTTGCTGCTGTTCAGCCGTTTTTTCGCTGAAAAAACTTTGCGGCGGCCAAAACTCATGAGTACGCACAGCGGATGTTAATTGCTCAAACAATCGTTCGTTACCGCTTAAAAAACGACACTCCAGCAAGTTTGTCATCACCGTGATGTCTTGCTCGGCGGCGTCGATGGCCTGTTCAAGCGTGCGCACACTGTGGCCAATGTCCAAGCCCAACTCCCACAAGCACGTCACCAAGCGTTGTAGCTTTTCGGCAAGTTCTCCCGTCGGCTCCATTGGCACAATGATCGCGATATCGACATCGGAATACGGATGCAACTCGCCACGCCCATAACCACCGACGGCCAGTAGCGCCGAATCGCTGTCGGCACGTCCGTTGTTTTCCCAGATGTGATCTAGCAGGCGATCAATTTCCAAGGCCCGCTTTGTAACTATCTCGCGTGCATTACGGTGGGTTAGAAAGGG
>JBCCFA010000556.1:0-2745 GCA_039029975.1 Pseudomonadota bacterium | reverse complement strand
GGTACCGACGCATTAGTATTAGCACTAATGGCATTGGAGGTCGGTAGTGGTGATGAAGTAATCACAAGCCCGTTCTCCTTTTTCGCAACAGTTGAAGCTATTGTGATGGTTGGGGCAGTACCGGTTTTTGTCGACATAGAGCCAGACACTTACAATATCAATCCGGACCTCATAGAATCCGCGATAAGCTCATCCACTAAAGCCATTCTTCCTGTAAGCCTTTACGGTCAGTGTGCAGACATCCCCCGGATTAACGAGCTCGCCAATCGACATTCGTTACCGGTCATTGAAGATGGAGCACAGAGTTTTGGTGCTGAAATCCAAGGTGCTAAATCATGCGGTATTTCAACCATTGCGTGCACTAGTTTCTTTCCATCGAAACCTCTGGGATGCTATGGCGATGGGGGGGCTTGCTTTACCAGCGATAGCGCGGTTCATGAACGCCTGCGGGCGCTCCGCGATCACGGCCAAAAAGGGCGGTACGATCACCACTATATCGGACTCAATGCCAGGCTTGATAGCCTACAAGCGGCGGTGTTAATTGCGAAGATGCAGATTTTTGAAGATGAAATACGAGAGCGCAACAAAGTGGCCGAGCGGTATGCGGAGCTACTTGCTCAGCACAGTCCGTCAGTGCGCGCACCGGTAATTAGAAACGGTAACCTGAGCGTATACGCTCAGTATACGATCGCGTTATCCGATAGAGATGAGGTCCAGAAAAAACTCGCTACCGAAGGTATCCCAACATCAGTCCATTATCCCATACCGCTGCATCGCCAGCCGGCAATGAAAGATAACTATCGCATATTTGGTAATCTTGAATGCGCCGAACGAGCCGCAAAAGCTGTCCTAAGTTTACCAATGCATCCCTATCTTGCTCCCGAAGATCAACTCAATGTAGTGGAGCAACTAAGTAAAGCAATCATCGAAAATTGAAAACGTGGCCGTCCTCTCTCGAGCCGTCAGGGGAAAGAAAATCGCATCAGGAAAAAACTTAATTCTGATCGTTGTCGGCCAACTGGGCCTCGGGGGAACTGAACGGCACCTGGCGCAGGTAGTGCCCGAGCTCGTTCAAAAAGGTTTTGAGTTAAAGATCTATACTTTGTCGCCGGGGGGCGAAATAGCCGAGGAGCTCAGCACTCGTGGCATTGAACTACTAGGTAAAAACTTCGCAGGTCCACGAATCCTTAAACTGCCACTCGTTAGTTTTCATTTGGCCATGACTTGGTGGAAACTGCGCCCCGCTATCGTTCACTATTTTTTGCCCGAGGCTTATTTACTTGGCGGCGCGATAAGTTTTATATCCCCGCACGCCAAATTGCTGATGAGCCGGCGCTCTCTAAATTATTACCAAAAAAAATGGCCGTCATCGCGATTTTTTGAGCGTTTATTACATCGTAAGATGAGAAAAATATTGGCGAACTCCAAGGCCGTCCACCAGCAGTTAGTGACCGAGGGCGTCGCGTCTTCGAAATTGCGATTAATCTACAACGGGGTTGCCGTAGCTGCAGATAGCGGCAGAGAGCGGGCAAGTTTTCGAGACGATATCCGCGTTCCGGAGAGAAGCGCGTTAATTGTGGTCATCGCAAATTTGATTCCGTATAAGGGCCACTTGGATTTACTAAAGGCGCTTGCCTTGTTGCGGGAAACCTACCAATGTTCGAGTTGGCATCTTCTCGTTGTTGGACGGGATTCCGGTATTCAAATATCACTTGAGGAATTTGCAGAACAAGCTGAAATACACAAACACATCACATGGTTCGGCCCATCCCGTGATGTCATTAGAGTTTTAAACGCCGCGGATATTGCGGTTCTTCCCTCCCACGAGGAGGGGTTATCGAACTTTGTGTTAGAGGCCATGGCGGCAGGGTTGCCTAGTGTGGTGACAAATGTTGGCGGCAATGGCGAGGCCATCGTTGACCAGCAGACGGGATTTGTTGTCGCGCCGCGGTCCCCGCACGAACTCGCCGAAAAACTCGCGTTACTAGTGAGAGATGAAGCGCTGAGGCAGCGGCTCGGACAGGCCGCTCACGATCGCGCTCGACGCCACTTCAGCATAGAAAATTGCGTGGCCGAGTATGCTCAATTGTATGATGGTTTGCTTTTAAGCTAACGAAAGACTACGTTTCGTCTTACAGATCTCTCTTCGTTAACCATGACTAAATCGCCGAATATTTCAGTAGTTATGTTCGTCACAGAAGATTGGTACTTTCTCTCGCACCGGAAAGACCTTGTGATGAAAATGTTAGCTCGAGGATTTCGCTACACAATTGGGACGCGACTGGGTAACGCAGCCGAAGATGGCTTTGCGGGGGTTGCCGTGCGAGTAGAACATATTCCTTTTAAACGTAGCCTAGCAAGCCCTGTTTTAGATTGTTTCGCGTTGTTCAAGATGCTTGTGCTTATAAGGCGTGAACGTCCGGCTATCGTGCATTTTGTCGCGCTTAAGCCAATTATCCTCGGCATTTTTTCGGTACTTATTTTTCGCAAAGTAAAGTTCGTGAACGCGTTGGCTGGGTTGGGCTACATTTTCACCGCCGATAGTTGGCGTTCTGGCTGGCTAAAGTCAATCGTAAAACTGATATTACGCACGAGTTTTAAACAATCTAATTCGCATGCTTGGGTGCAAAACACTGACGATAAACGCTTGCTTGAAGATTATCTCGCGGCGGTGAATTGTAACGACGTAGAAATCATACCTGGGTCAGGTATCGATGTGCATAAATTCGCGCCTGACTCAACACT
>JBCCFA010000555.1:0-2747 GCA_039029975.1 Pseudomonadota bacterium | reverse complement strand
GACGGCACCGAGGTCGCCGGTCTCTCTGCTGAAGACGTGGCGACGGAAGCGGCAGAGATCATAGTGGCAGCCACGGTTGCGGCTGTCATGACGGCGCTTGGTGCGTGGGTTTTCTTGGCACCAAATTCCGATACGGGTCAGCAATACCTGTTACCACAGGACGTGCCGGTGCTTTATCGGGCGCTTATCGCTTTTATGCTTTCGCTATTTGCAGCGATGTACGCGTGGATGGCTACCCAATCTCTAGTACCCAGGCCACTGCTTTGGGTCGGAGCGATAGGCAAGGGCGGCGCCTTTCTCACGGTCCTCGCGCTATTTAGTACGAGTCTCGTGCCGTTCGATCAAGTGTCCATGATGGTTGGCGACGCCATCTTATCGGCTATCTGGTTTGGTTGGCTTTTTCGCAACAGAAAATCTAATGTGGCAAAGGCTGAGTAACTATTGAGTCGCGCCTGTAAAGGCGCATTTGGCCTATTCTTAGTTTCTTCGACGACCCAGTTTTTTTTTGAGAACGGATAAACATCGTGGTCCCGGTAATTCACCCTTCGGCACCCACCTGGTCTATGCTTTTCTAAAGGATTCAGCGGGCGTTCTTTATCACCGAGCTGAAATACTGAGAGTCTTCAAACCGGACGCTAAAACGCGAATTGGCTGGCCATAATGAGTTATTTCAGAACCGCCAAGAAAATCATACGTTACTTACTAATCGGCGCAAATGCCTTAGTCGGGATTATCGTTGGTGGCATTTTTGGTACTCTGGCGACTGCACTACTAATCGCTTCGTTTGGCGAAGGCACCATTTTTTACGAAAATTGGAGTGTCGGTGTTGTGCCCGGCGCAATATGCGGTGCAGTCGTGGGGATTAAAGCCTGGCCTTTGATGATTGGTATTTTTCTTGGTGCCGACGCAGATGCCGATCTTGTCGATTTCGATGGTGATTTATTCGAAAGCCCTGGCTCAGTCGACGCCACACCTGATGACAAAGGCGGTTCGTGTTGAACACCTAACATGCCGTAAACGCTGAATCTATTCGAAAACAATCAGGTCAACCAAATTGGCTTATCGCAAACAATTACTTAAAGCCGTCCTATTGCTAGTTGCCTTTTCGCACGGGCAATCCGCGGCGGCGGAATGTGTGATCCTTTTGCATGGTTTAGCGCGAACGGCCAAGGCAATGAATACCATGGAAACGGCGCTTGTAAACGAAGGTTTTGCTGTTGCAAACATTGACTACCCTTCGCGCGAACACCCCATAGAAACTCTCGCTCCCGCTGCTATCGCAAAGGGGATTGCCGAGTGCGGCGCGAAAAACGATGCGCCTATTCATTTCGTCACCCATTCGATGGGCGGCATTTTGGTTCGCTATTACCTGAAACATAATTCCCTACCGAACTTAGGGCGAGTTGTCATGCTAGCGCCACCAAATCAGGGTAGCGAGGTGGTGGATAACTTGGCGGCGATACCTGGATTTTCGCGCTTCAACGGACCCGCCGGCCTGCAACTCGGTAAAGACGCCAACAGCGTGCCCTTAAGCTTGGGGCCTGTGGGATACCCGGTTGGGGTAATCGCCGGCAACAAGACCTTTAACCCCATCCTTTCACAGTTCTTGCCAAACCCGGATGACGGTAAGGTGTCTGTCGCACGCACAAAGGTAGAAGGTATGCAGGATTTCTTAGAAGTTGCGGTTTCACACCCATTTATCATGAAAGACGATGTCGTAATTTCTCAAGTGATTGCATTTTTGCAAACCGGGTCATTTCGCCGTGAAAAGCCGATTCAAAATCAGCCATCGAAGGACGACGAGCGTTGACGCCTTCACCTCAATTACAACAACGGCTGGTTGGTATTGCCGCCATCCTTGCCGGCATCATGGTGCTGCTGATGGCCCAGGGCATTATTCCTGTCGGTGAGGATCAAATACGCACGCCGATTTTTGTTGTCTATTTGGGCGGTATCATTTTCATCGCAACGGGCTTGATGGCAATCGCCACGGTCCGGTTTTTCGTCCACCTTTGTGGACTAGCGATCTATTTGTCTTTCGCGACCGTGCTTTGGTGGATTACCCTGTCTGCACCAGATTGGTTGTTCGACGGGAGATCGCTTTTTTTGTCCCGCGATACAAGCGTATTTTTTTCTCGCTTGCTATCTGGAACGCTCGCAACACTTGCAACTGGCGTTCTTATTTACGCGATAGCTAAGGTGATCGCACAAACGAGGTAACGCTTCTCGCGTTTGGTTTAACGACGATAATTCACTGCGATCTCCATGGTACGGCAGCACTCGATATTCCTGCCTGGATAAAATATCACCCCACATTTGAACAGAACGAGATTCGCCCACTCATAGGCGATCCTCCAAACTATTGACACGCCGTCCTTCGCGCCCTCTAATGCTTTATCTTGCATTGGATAGAGTAATGATATGGTGCTCACTGGCGGTTGCATTTGCGGAAATGTTCGTTACAGGCTCTGCGATGAACCATTATTTGTTCACGCTTGTCACTGTTCAGATTGCCAAAAATTTTCAGGTTCTGCTTTCGTCGTGCTATTCGGGATTGAAAGAGACAATTTCGAAGTAGAGGGAAAAATCGCGAAGGTAACTAACCCCACCCCAAGCGGCGCCGGATACGACGCCCACATGTGTTCTCAATGTGCCACGGTAATTTGGAGTAAATATCACTTTGTGGAGGTTTCCGTTATTGCAGTTCGTGCAGGCACCTTGGATGATCCGTCGCTAGCGCCTCCCGG
>JBCCFA010000554.1:0-2755 GCA_039029975.1 Pseudomonadota bacterium | reverse complement strand
CTCAGGATTGTTTTTTCGCGAGCGCTAGCTCAAATACCGATCTATGTTCATTCAAGCCCTTGCGCTCAAATTTAGTTAATACTCGAAAACACGGGCGAGGCGCCCACAATTCGCCCCCCGCCAAATTATGCCAGCAGTTGCTGGCTTTAACGTTATCGCGAATGAGCTCTGCGTAGTCTTGGATATCGGTTGCAATGAATAACACGCCAGAATTTTTGAGAATTCGCGCAAGCGCGATTAAAAAATCAACCTGTAACAAACGCCTTTTGTGATGTCGTTTTTTCGGCCAAGGGTCTGGAAAGAAAACCATAATGCGATCAAAAGATTCGTTGGCTATTTTAGGTAGATAATCAACGATGTCCTGATCAATGACTAACAGATTGGTAAGGTTTGCAGACGTGAGCTCCAGCAACAGATGACCCAAACCAGCGCGGTATACTTCGGCCGCCACATGGCCCGTCGCCGGGGCTTTCTTAGCTAAGGCTAGAATGCACTCACCGTCGCCTGCGCCGATTTCTAAGCTAGTTTCGTGTAAGGCCTTAAACTGTGCTGGCGCCGAATCGAAATGGTAGTTTTCGAGATGATTATGGATAGCTTTCGCTTGCGCTTTAGTTATTCGTGAGTCTCTTTTGACAAAGCTACGAATATGGCGGTGGGGCGGCAAAGCGTTGTTGGTCTCACCCATGTTACAGAGGCCTCGAAGGACGCGCCAATAATTCTACAAATTTACGGTGAGCCCTTCGCGAGCGATGAAACACTCCATTGAAGAGCCGCGCTCGGTAATTATCTGAATGCAATCGCTATAAATCGCTTCGACTTTTTCGTCGTTATAGGTCGGATCGTGATGATATAAATAAAGCGCTTTCACATTTGCATCTATCGCAAAATTTACCGCGTCAACATAACAAGAGTGGCCCCAACCGCGCTTTTTTTCGTAATCGTGTGGCGTATATTGCGCATCGTGGATCAGAATATCGCAATTCCTGATAGCATCTAGCTCGGCAGTTCTTTCCTCGTTCTCAATTCGCTCTAGAAGCTGATGTTCTTCCTCGTCGAACTCATCATAACGATGTTCAATCGACGACTTCAAAAAATCGATTTCATTATCGGAAACGTAAACGATTTTTTTGTCTCCCACCGTAATTCTGTAACCGTAAGTCACACCGGGATGATGCACATTGTGAAAACACACGTTGATCGGCCCGTGATCGACGCCGTTTTTCGCTGGATTGAGGTATTCGATATTCGCCATCCACGTCTCTGTCTCGACCGGAAAATATGGCGCTTTCATTTGGTTTGCCAACCGATTTTCTATGTCCTCGGCTGTCTCGCCTGGCCCAAAGAATTTTATCTTCCAATCGGGAGAGAAGGCCGGTTGAAAAAATGGCAATCCACAAATGTGATCCCAGTGATAGTGGGTGAAAACCACCAACATTTCTGAAATTTCATTTTGTTTTAGCAGTTCTTCGCCGAACGGGATGATCCCGGTTCCGCCGTCGCACACGAGTAAGTGCTCGCCACAGCGGATTTCGACGCACGACGTGTTGCCGCCAACGCCTAGATGGGTCTTCTGAGGTGCGGCATAGGAGCCCCTTACTCCCCAAAACCGCAGATATGCTTCACTCATTGAGTATGTCTAACCGTTGCTATTTTTTAGCGGATTTTTCTGATCTATCAAATTACCGCGCCATTGCCCCCGTGAATTGCACGATAAGATTGCTGATAGTTTTAGTGGACATTGGTTTTGCGACGAACTCTACCACTCCCAGTTCTTTTGCTGCAATGCGATCTTGCGCGTAATCTTTCGAACTGATGACGATCGTCGGCGTCTGTTCGTGGCGTGAATCATGCCTCAACTCCTGTAAAAACGTTAAACCATCCTTGTCCGGCATAATGATATCGAGAAATAGTAGTTCAGGTTGAGCGGTTTCTAAGAAAGGGAGGGCGTCTGCTGCGGACACAAATAGGCGTAGTTCGATATTCAAGCTTTCAGCAACTTTATCGAAAAAATCGCGGACTGCGGCACTGTCGTCAACGACAACCACTAAAGGCTTGTTCGAGGAAATGTCCATTGCGGCGGGGTGTTGTCGGGCGATGTGGTGGCAACGCCAATCATTGTGTTTAAATGATACAACCGATTCTAGTTAGGCCCATTATAGCTGACCAACCTATGTTCGCATCATTTTTTGTTGTTAATCAGTAGTCTGAGTAGGCGATCACCTAAATTAGAGAGCTATTCTTACCCTCGGAGCTAGCTAAAAAGCACTGAATACACAAGATCCAACGTCGGTAATTTGACTGGATAAAAGAAACACCTAAAATTGTGCGCACGTAGCGTCGGAGGACCGTAAACGGCTCAACGACTGGTACATTTCACCTGCTAAATAGGCCTTAGAGATGCACAGCCACCTACCCAAAGATGCGCCCTTAGGTTCGTTCAACGATGTGTGCCGGTGCGCGCCTTGGCGGGTGTAGTTCAATGGTAGAACATCAGCTTCCCAAGCTGAGAACGTGGGTTCGATTCCCATCACCCGCTCCACTCGGTTTCGCGTTTCCGATTCAACGGACAGCTAATGACCGCTAACTTGCGCTCGGCGACAACACGACTTCGTATCGAAGACGTTCGGGACCTCGCTTTCGAAAGCCAAGTAGCAGAACTTTATGAACATTCGTTGCCATACCACAATTTCGGGCACGTACAAGACACTATTCGGTCAGCCGCGGAAATTGTTGATCGATGCCATGAAGAAGGCAT
>JBCCFA010000553.1:0-2766 GCA_039029975.1 Pseudomonadota bacterium | reverse complement strand
CGGCCGGTATTTTTCCTTCTGATCGGTTGTTTGAACTCGGTAGCCTGGGCGAAATTTCCTTATTTGCCGGCTCTCTTTCAGATCTCCCCGACGGATGGATGCCCGCTGCCGGTCAAATAATAGACATCGCCAGCAACGCGGCGCTTTTTTCTTTATTAGGCACTTCGTACGGTGGCAATGGACAGACGAATTTTGCGCTACCGGATCTACGTGGTCGCGTAGCGATCGGTTCCGACCGCCCGTTCTCATCAGCTGCTCCATTTGGCAGCGATTCGATTGTGCTTGATATCAATAATCTTCCTAGCCATTCGCATGTAGTGCCGATTCCGGCCTCATTACCAATGTTGGCGGGAGCGCTTGCTACTTTATTCGGGCGACGCCTGTTAAGTTGGCGATGCGCAAAAGCGAGGTTCGCTTAAGCTGCTAATCGGGGGACACAATACTGATTTGCGCCTCGCTTAAGCTAGCCACCAACATAAACTAGCAACTCCGTCCTGGGTCCCTAAATTGTTTCAGTACTGGGCTCGTCCCACCCGAGTAAATGTCGAGATGTCGCTCGAGCCAATTCTTTAAAAAAACCTCGCTGCCTATAATCGTAGTAAGCCTTAGCAACTCGAAACACGCCCAAGCATTTCGCCTGATTCTCCAATGGCAGCAGGTGAATCAGAGATTCACCGATTCACGTAATCTCAAGCCGATACACAACCAAACTAATGCATATTTACTGGAAAACTGCGCAGTGTCCCCTAACCGTGTCCTACCCGAAAATCATTTAACTGATTGAAAAACATCGAGTTGTCTTGCTCGAAGAACAGAGACTGACAAACCTACAAATATCTAAATGCGAATCATTATTGCTTCGATTCTCATTTATGAATATGATATCGGCGCTTATCGCGATAACGAACAAACAGTTTTTCGTAGGTCACTTCACCTCGGCGGCAATTGTTCCCGCGAAATGCAACAGCGAGTCTCCTGCGACTATGCCAGAGGAGTGTTCGCTGATTACCCATCTCCCGTCTGATTGGAGGGTCAGCGGGAAAAATCAATTCTAAATTTGCAGATCCAAAGGAGAAAGGCAGATGAATTTCAAAGCAATGGCCCCCATTGGCCTAACCGCGTTATTAGTTGCGACATCGCAAGTTGCGAGCGCCGCATCTTTCGTTATCAATTTCGAAGGCACGATCGATGAATTTAATAGACCGGCATCCTTATCGAATCTTGATAGTTTCGTTTTAGGGGACCAAGGCGCCTACGCCGGTACCATTAAAGTCGACAACGTCGAGAACTTCTTGACCTTCCTCGGCGACGCGGAACCAGATACCGAAGGTTTCCAACCGTTTCCCGGTGTGTTCGGCACGAACAATGAAACGATTACTTTCGATGGGATGGATGGTGGAAGTTTTGTCCTAACGAATCCAACGATTGGCGGTCTTGAAGGGGCTCGCGTGTTCGCGCCGAACCCGGAATTTGATCCCTCTCTTTTGCCTTGTAGCGGTTTCGAAATATCTCTCGGTGCCAACGGTTGCGGTGGTCCCGGGGTCGTTGAAAATTCCCCGTACGTTGTGTTAGTTAGTCCAACCGGCGAGGAACTTCGAGGAGATGCTGTCTTAGAAATAGTTGATGGTTTGCCTGATACGTTTGATTACCAAGGTGGGCGTGATGGGCTACTCGAAACTTTTGATTTCGTGATTGAGATTCTTGAAGGTCAGAGTGCAAATCTTGACGACCTTTTCCAAATCGATGCAGTCAGCCTCGCGCTAAGCGACTTCAATTTCCTGAATCAAGAAGGAGATACTTTTTTCTTCGAGGTGGGAACGCAGTTTGCGAGCTTAACGGTGTCTGAAGTCGCGCCAGTCCCGGTACCCGGAGCCGTTTGGTTGTTCGGTTCCGCGCTCGCCGGATTTTTCGGCATCGGAAAGCGTAAAGCAGCCAATAAAAGTTAAGCGAACTCGATAATTCAAAAGCAGTTCAACGACACACACCGACCAAACTATCGGTCGGTGTGTGTCAAGTTGAAGCGGTAGCTCAAATTATATTCCGAAATAATTTTAGCCGTTAAATAGTCGGCAACAGCGACGCGAAAAATTTAGAGGGTCGTACTACATGATCAATGTTTCAAAACGTCTACAAATGTTCCTTATTGCAATCGTCCTATTGATATTCAACTCAGTCTCTTGGTCGGCGATCATCACCCTAGACTCATCAAATAACTATGCAGCTGAATTAGAAACCGGTGTCACGCTGAGTCGCGGGACGGTTAGCAATGGCACAGGGCCACTGTTGATATCTGGCGGCGAATTTGCCATTGGCACCTCGGACGTAGCTATTTTTCCTGGTCAAAATCGCATCGGCGGTAGCAGCGCAAATTTGGCGGCGTTGGGTGGCCAAAAACCCGCGGAATTGGCTCAAAACGGCACGAGTTTCACCATACGCGCAGATGAAACTGGCAACTTATACGACGCGGTTTTGATTTATTTTTCCGGAAATCAACGCAGCACCGGGATACCGCCTAGTCCGTTAAACGACGCGACGACCGTATATGAAATCACCCCTAGTGTTGTTCCCCTTCCTGCGGCCGGCTATCTATTCCTGAGCGCCCTAATCTGGTTGCGCGCTAGAGCGTGAATGCAAACTTTATAAACCATATGGCCATTAGATCTTTCCTAAGGTTGGTGAATTCAGCAATTTAAATTATAAAAATGCCTCGCTAAGCCATTATCCCAACCTTGGCCATTCGTACTGGTGCGCTTTTAAACATTCGTT
>JBCCFA010000552.1:0-2774 GCA_039029975.1 Pseudomonadota bacterium | reverse complement strand
GGCATGATGCGTACCACCGGCAAGGCTCGCAGCAATGCCGTCTTTCAGCGCGGCCTGACTTGCGGATAAGGTTGCGCCGACGGAGCGCAAAGACCTCACGTATAGCGCTTTGGACCACGGCAGACCCAAGGCTTTTTGCGCGTGCGCCGGTAGGGAACCCGTTTTCATTTGTTCGACGTAGGCATTGGAGTGGGCCCGGGCAAGCGCATCAATAGAGACCTCCGGCGCCTCGCGCAATCTCAGTCCGCTAGCGGTGTGCTTGCGCACCGCTTCGTAAAGCAGTTCGTATTTTTCGACGGGGAAGCGGTGGCCCGCCGGGAGCGCCATCGGAAAGTGGTGCGAGTAAAAAGCGATCACACTTGGAATTCGAGCTAGGCCGCGAGTTGGCGTATTTCCTCGGCAATCCTCTGGATGCCATATTCGACCGCCTCACCCGACTGCGCGTAGGAAATCCTTAAACACTGGTGGGCATAGTCCGGCGGTTCGTCGATGCCTGGAAAAAAATACTCGCCGCTCAACACAATCACGTCTTTCGCTTTAAGCCTCTCGTAAAGCTCGCGGCTGCTGCATGACAGCTCAGGAAACCATAGCCACAAGAATATCGCGCCGCCAGGCTGGTGAATTCGATAATTCAAACCTTTGAAATATTTGTGGCACCACTGGATGGTTTGCGCCACTTTTTGCCGATAAAAGGGCGCGATTACCTGCTGCGAGAGTTCCAAGATTCGACCGCTTTCAACTAACGGGGTTACCAGGGACACACCAAAAGCAGAGGGCGCCAGATAACAGATCGCGTTCATGCTGGTCAGGGCGTCACAGATCTCCTCGTTAGCGATAACGATCCCGCTGCGCAAACCCGGCAAGCCTAATTTCGACAGGCTCAAGCAGTAAACGACGTGGGCTTCCCAAAGGGGTTCAACGTCGTCAAATACAATTTGCGGAAAGGGCACGCCGTAGGCGTTGTCAACAATCAGAGGCACCTCTAGCGCCCGCGTGCGTTCGACTAGCGCCGCAAGCTCAGAATCGGTTATCACGTTACCCGTCGGATTTGTTGGTCGGCTGACACAGACCGCCCCAGCTTGTTCGCCGAGGGCTAGCGCATCGAAGTCGATCCGGTATTTGAAAAACACTTCGTCGAGATATTCCACCCGAGGTAAATGTGCCACTACGCCTTGGGGAGCTAAACATAGATCGGCGTAACCAATGTATTCCGGCGTAATCGGCAAATGGACCGCCCGTTCAACGCCGTCAGCGCCGCGCCCAGCAAATAAATTAAACAATAAGAAAAAGCTCATTTGGCCGCCCGCCGTGACGACCACGTTACGCTCGGTGATCGGCCACCCAAAGCGCTGTTTAAGAAGCTTGGCCAGTGCCTTTCGAAAGGGTAAAGCGCCTTGAGGGCTGTCGTAGTTGCCGGCAACCGATGTGAAATCGGCAGTTTTTCGCATGGTGTCCAGCAATTCGCTGAAAACGTCTTCCATCGGCTTGATTGCCGCCGGGTTGCCACCGCCAAGATTGCGCCACTCACGCGATGAGGCCATGACCTCACCTAGGTCGTCCATTAAAGAACGTGTGCCGGTCGGTCCGGTTAGACGTTGTCCAAATTCGGAAAATCTAAGGTTCATAAACTGTGTTTCCAAAAAGTGAACGGAAACTGCTTTAAACTAGCAAACCGCGATGCCTTCATCGATCACAACGCGCCTCCTGGAATTAGGTCCCTTACGCATCTGCCTGCTGGGCGCCGCGATCTTCGTAACCGTGCTTGCTCCTCTCGCCGACGGCAGCGTCCACATTCGCGATTGGCGCCTCCTGCCGAGTGTGATCGCGCCTGCAGTCATGATGATGTTGATGTTTGCCATTCCTCTAGACATCACGATGACCCGCGTGTTCATGGCAGACGCCCCAAACGAACAAGCGCGTTTACGACTAAAGCGTGCAATCTGGTGCGATCCCCTGGTTTTGGCGCTCATGGCCTTGGCCTGGACGCCTTTCATTCTAAAGGTCATCGATTTTTGGCCGTTTGCTTAAGCGCAGGTCGAAATTTATGCGGAATATGCCCTTGACGCGGCCAGCTATTATCCTAAACTACCATATTAAGTATATATAGTAACTAGCTGATTTAAATTGAAAATAAATAACAGAATCAAAGGCTTCTCGGAAGTCTTAAAAAAGCCCTTGCTCCTCGACCTGGACGGGCAAACGCTGTCATTTGGATGCATTAAGGATTTTGTGTTCTGTGTTGAACCAAGGGTCTCCGTGCCGGCGCGAAAAGTCGGCGACTTAATGCTTGAGTCGATTAGCGAACTGAAATTCGAACGCAATAACATTGGCAATGCCGAGCAACGCCTGATTCAAGTTCTCGATCAGGCTCGCAAACATGGCAATGCAATCGCCGGGGTCAGAGCCCTGGGGCTCAAGATGATTTCCAAAGATCACGGTTGGCGCCAAATTTTCGGGGCTCTGACTGCTGCCGACTCAGCGAACAATGAGTACGCCGAAGTCGCGCTTGCCAAGTATTTGGTTTATCTCCACGCACGACACGAAGTTTTGAGTAAGGTGATCGACCTAAAACTCAGCACCAATAAGCAGCAATCGAGCGAAACCAGCACCCAGATCCACCAATCAAGCCCTAGTGAGCTTCTGAGTTTGCACAAAAGCGGAGAGGACAAAAAAAAAGAATGACGTCCCCGGGTGGGCTTGAACCACCAACCTTTCGGTTAACAGCCGAACGCGCTAACCGATTGCGCCACGGAGACATACACTGTGAGATGGGC
>JBCCFA010000551.1:0-2794 GCA_039029975.1 Pseudomonadota bacterium | reverse complement strand
GCAGCACATCATGCAAAGCGCCAGGTCGATTCGGCGTCGTGAATACAAAAGAGGTGATGTCTTCACCACTCGGTGGCGGTGATAATTTGCCCAAAACGACAAATCGTGTGGTGTTGTCAGGCGCGTCTTCGATATTAGATCGCAAAATGTTCAGGCCATAAAGTTCCGCTGCACGCCGACTCGCAATAGCCGCAGCGTTTTTTTGTTCGGCTGCAATCCGGGCGCCTTCGGCATTGCTTGGCGCAGTAGCGCGTTTCGCGTTAGGTAAATTTTGATCCAACCAACGCCGACATTGCGCCAATGCCTGAGGGTGCGCGTGCACTACTTCTATCTCCTGGGCATTGGTCGCTAACGAGAGAAGTTGATGCTCAATTTCCACATAAACTTCGCCGTGAATCTTAAGGGTTGAATCTACCAAGGCATCCATCGTTTGATTGACAGATCCTTCCAGCGAGTTTTCTAACGGCACGATGCCAAAATCCGCACGCGATACCTCCACCGCCTCAACGATATCGCTAATCGAAGCCAAGGGCATTTGCTTCACGGACCCGCCAAAATGTTTAAGCACGGCAAGATGGGTGTAGGTACCATCTGGACCTAAATATGCAACGTTTAAAGGATGCTCCAGTGCCAAACAGGCTGACATGATCTCGCGCAGTATCCGCGCCGCTTCGGCGTCAGGTAAGGGTCCAGGATTATTCTCCGCATGCGCTCGGAGTATCTGCGCTTCGCGCTCGGCGCGATAAAACTTTGGCGCCGAATCCATCGCACGCTTGACTTTGCCAACCTCTATAGCAATCGAGGCACGCAGGTTAATGAGCCTCAGCAGTTCGCGGTCGACGTTGTCGATTTCACCGCGCAGTTGTTCGAGATCAGTCTCAGTAGACATTAGCTTTGCTTCGAATTAGTGAATATTTCTAACACCGTCATACGATTTTCAACAAGGTGCGAACCTGCTGATAAAAACTTTGGCAAACCAACGTGAATAAGCCGCATTAGCGACATAAAGTTGAGCAACTTACGGCGGACAACTACTGCCTTTAAGTACGCTTACTCCTCTACGGTCGGGCTTTCGCCATTATCCTCATCGGCTTCAGAATCGCTATCATCACCGTACTCCGCTATCGGTTCAACGCCAACAAGCTTCTCTTCGCCACTAACGTTGATTAAACGAACACCTTGGGTATTTCTGCCTAATACGGAAATGCCTTCCACTGGTGTGCGGACTAAGGTCCCGCGATTAGTGATCAACATAATCTCATCGTCTTGAACAACCGACACCGCGGCGACGACCGCGCCGTTGCGAACGCTGGTTTGAATGGCGATGACGCCTTGACCGCCGCGACCCCGGGTGGGGAATTCTTCAATTTTGGTGCGTTTGCCGTAGCCGTTTTCGGTTGCGACAAGAATGTCCTGATCGGGATTAACTTGAATAAGCGAAATCACTTCATGTTCAGACGATAATTTAATGCCGCGGACGCCCTTCGCTGTCCGTCCCATTGGCCTAACTTCAGTTTCGGAGAAACGAATTGCCTTACCGCTGGTGCTTACCAAGATGATGTCGCTTGCACCGTCGGTCAGTGAAACGCCGACGAGACTGTCGTCTTCGTTGAAATCAACCGCGATGATGCCGTTTGCGCGCGGTCGAGAAAATTGGTCGAGAGAGGTCTTTTTGATGACACCGCGCCGAGTCGCCATCAAGACGTAGAGCTCGGGATCAAATTCTTTAATCGGCAGTATGGCCGTAATTCGCTCACCGTCCTCTAACGGCAAAAGATTAACCAAGGGTTTGCCACGCGCGGACCGCCCAGCTTGCGGCAGCTCATAGACTTTCAGCCAATATAATTTGCCGCGGCTCGAAAAACACAAAATTGTGTCATGCGTGCTGGCGATAAAAAGTTTATCGACAAAATCTTCTTCTTTTGTCGTGGTGGCGGTCTTGCCTTTCCCACCACGCCGTTGAGATCGGTAAACATCAAGCGGTTGCGATTTCGCATAGCCGGCGTGCGATAAGGTCACTACGACATCCTCTTCACTGATTAAATCTTCAAGTGAAAGATGCTCTTGATCGGCGACAATTTCGGTACGTCGATCATCACCGAATTGCTCTTTAACGGCCAACAGCTCATCACGTATGACCTGCATTAAACGCTCGGACCGCGCCAAGATATCGAGGAGATCGTCTATTCGCGCCAATATTTCTTTGTACTCGTCGATGATCTTGTCGTGCTCTAAAGCAGTCAGGCGCTGCAAGCGCATATCTAGAATTTCCTTGGCTTGCGTTTCCGACAAGTGATAGCCATCGTCTTGGAGACCATAGTCGGAGGACAAATCGTCGGGTCGAGAAGCGTCGGCGCCGGTTCGCCGCAACATGTCCATCACGATACCCGGTTCCCACGCTTGAGCCTGCAGCTTCTCGCGCGCCTCAGCGGGCGTTGGAGAAGCTTTGATCAAGGCGATTATTGGATCGATGTTCGCCAGGGCTACCGCGTAGCCTTCCAATATGTGGGCACGCTCTCGCGCCTTGCGTAGCTCGTAAATCGTCCGCCGAGTGACAACTTCGCGTCGATGCCGGATAAAGCATTCGAGCAACGATTTGAGATCCAGCGTTTGCGGCTGCCCATCAACAAGCGCCACCATATTGATCCCGAACACCGACTGCATTTGCGTTTGTTGGTATAGGTTGTTCAGTAAGACGTCGGGTACTTCGCCCCGCTTGAGCTCAATAACAATACGCATACCGTCTTTATCAGATTCGTCACGCAAACCATCTTGCTTGATACCGGTAATTTTT
>JBCCFA010000550.1:0-2801 GCA_039029975.1 Pseudomonadota bacterium | reverse complement strand
CAAGTGAAACAACTAAATGCCTTGGTCGAACATTTAACGCAATACCCGCGCGTACCGCTCAATGATCTGGCCCAACACTTCCTTCGCAAAAATAAACTTGATGAACAAGCGTTAGAGGAGGGACTGCGAAATGTAGAAACGTTGATTAGTCTCCAGCGCGTGTCGTCTGGCGTAAGCCTAGAGATTGGTGACGCCCTTGAATGTGACCCGGGCGATGTTGAAGTGGTATGCGAATCGTGGGGAAAGTTCGAAGATGAATTGGCATGGGTAAAACGCACGCTAGTCGGTGAGCTAGATGCGGTGAGCAAAAACCGATATTACGTGGGAATGCGCTTGGAGGATCTGGAGGTCGCGGGAGATTTATCCAACGAAGAGGGTAAGGATGCCGCGGAAATTCTAATCGAACGCGCGCGAGCGCTGACTCAACAGTTCGCTTTTCATTTGGTCACAGGTGATTTGGACTATTGCGTTAAGCAATTTTCTTCGGTACTTCGCGAAGAAAAAACCGTACAAGATTTGGCGAAAGAAATTGCTAATAAAGAACGCACCTGGGGTAAGTTTACAACCTTCGATCAGGTTCGGGTGGGCGGTGTTTTCAGTGATGCCGCTGGCTGGAACAGCAAGCTCGACAAAACGGTTTGGCCTGCAAACACGGATAAGGCAACTCGCCGAGCGCACACCGATTTCCAATTGATCAGTGCCTTAACGCCGGGCGGCATGCCTTTTACCGCATACACGATGGCGCTCGGCGTTATTAATGAAGACGAAGGGCTAAAGGTTCGGTATTTCAAGTTTTATCGCGGTTTTTGAAATTCGAATTGGCGACGATCGCCAAGCTAAGATGCGGTTGTTCTCCAACTATCGGCCGCAAATTCTTAATCCTATCTTCAGGCCCTATATACCGGGTACGGTGATTAGTGTTTTTGTCGTAATATCTTAGCCCCTATCTCTCGGTTTAAGAAAGGAAGTCACATGGCTTACCAAACACCTTCAGCAGCACGGGTGGTATCGCTTGCTAGATCTTTGGATTGGGAAATTTCGGATAAACAAGCAGCTGCACTGCAAAATTTCCTCACGCCGTTTGCCGATGGTTATGAATGGTTAGACCAGCAGACTAGTAGCGGCGCGGAGAATAACGCCTCGGGCAGGACTTATGAGTTTCCTAAAGATAACCCGCATAACGCATGGTTCGCGCGAACTGAAATACCAACCAATATAGATGGAGTTTTGTCCGGAAAAAGCATTGCCGTTAAGGACAATATTTTCGTCGCGGGTGTTCCCGTTAGTAACGGATCATCATTTTTGCAGGACCACATCGCTGATTACGACGCGACAGTGGTGACTCGAATCTTGAATGCCGGTGGCAACATCATTGGTAAATCGAATTGCGAATACTTTTGTTTGTCAGGGGGCAGTGCGACGTCGTCACATGGCGTTGTGGAAAATCCGCGGAGAGCCGGTTATTCGACCGCGGGGTCGTCGAGCGGTAGCGCGGCGCTTGTAGCCGGCGGCTACGTCGATATGGCTTTAGGCACGGACCAAGGGGGTTCTGTGAGATCGCCTGCAAGTTGGTCTGGCGTTTGCGGGATGAAAGCAACGCGCGGACTTGTGCCATACCAGGGTGGGATCGCTATCGAATCCACGGTGGATTACATTGGACCGATGACGCGCCGCGTTGCCGATAATGCGTTGCTCTTAGATGTTATTGCCGAGTCGCAAAGTCGGGGCTTCGCCCATCGTTTTGAGCAAGCGCTCGATGGTTTACGGATCGGTGTGTTGCGAGAAGGTTTCGCCCATCCTTTATCGGATCCGGTGGTTGACGAGAGCGTATTATCCGCCGTTCGACAGTTCGAGCCCTTAGGTGCAGAAATAATCGACGTATCAGTGCCTATGCATCTTAATGGTTTGGCGATTTGGGGCGCTATCGTGACCGATGGCTTTTGGCAAACGCTGAAACTACGCGGCTTGGGTTATAACCTTGAAGGGAAATACTCAACAAGTTTAGCGAACGCAATGACCGACTGGCAGCAGCACATCGGCGAGATGCCCATCAATGCGCAAGTCTTGATGCTATTGGGTAAGCACGTAGAGCAATACGCAGGTAAATATTATTTTGCCGCTAAAAATCATGTCGAAAGACTGCGAGCCGACTACGATGCAATATTCGAACAGGTCGATGTACTAGCAATGCCGACAACAGTTCAGCGGGCTGGGCCCAACCCTGCGCCCGACGATATCAATGGTATTTTCGCCCAGGCTTTTAATAACACAATCAATACTGCGCAATTTAACGCGACCGGTCATCCAGCGCTTTCCATTCCCTGCGCAATGCGAGACGAGCTACCGATTGGCCTAATGTTTGTCGGTCGCTACCGGGAGGAAGCATTGCTTTATCAAGCCGCGCACTGGTTCGAGCAATCGCTAGATTGGACCCTCATTGTCCTCTTTGTTGTCAAAGATGAGATCGTCTCCACTGTGAACGCCCCTTGTCACCGCAGGATGCATTTGGTCCTTGAGAGAGGAAATAGATGAAGATAAGATCACAAGTAGCAACAAGTTGGAAGAATGATGAGTGAAAATGGTGTTGATTTGGAACTATGAGACTAAATAAATAAGCTTTGGCTAGCAAAACACGGCCATGGTGATGGCACGATTGTGCGTGGCGATCCCAAACTTTGATCCCATTGTGTAATGCTCCGCTAACAAAACACAAACTTTGAAAAGCACACGACACACACACCACTCAAGTGCTCAGGTCTAAAGAGCTTCGGCTTGGCACTCAGGCTTTCACGGTAAGGCAT
>JBCCFA010000549.1:0-2803 GCA_039029975.1 Pseudomonadota bacterium | reverse complement strand
GCACTCACAAGCGGCATGCGAGTAAAATTAGGAATTCTGGTAATGCGACCGGCTTCAACGCCAGAAGCTAACAGATAGTTTTCCTGATCTACCGTGGTAGGCACCAGCTGATGCACATGTTGATAATATTTTAAATTAATGTAGTTATGCGTTTTAACCAAGCTTGGTATCTTTAGTTTATTTGCTATCTTGCCGACAAACTTGGCACCACGAGCTAGGTGCGCCTGTACCACCTGCGGTTGTTCTTCGGCTAAAATATTTTTCATGGTCCTCAACGCAAAAGGATCCCAGGAACTAAGCACGTTTACTGGAAAATAGCGAATATTTTTATTTTTTAGTATGTGCCGCGCTTTACTTCGAGTTTCGCAAATCGCGATGACTTCATGACCCATCCCTTGCAGCACTTCACATATGTCGACGAATGATCGCTCTGCGCCGCCAAAATCTTTCGCTAGCATGATCTGGGCGATTTTCATTTGCTTGATATGAGCGTTAGTAAAGCTTCGGCGACGACGGTTGGCGCTAGCTTATCCAGCTGCTTGTTAGGGGCGAGCACAATTTCCGAGTGACTACCCCACGGCCGATAACGGTCCGGCTCGCCTTCGCCGAACACGGTTAGGCTAGGTACATTCAATGCTGCCGCCATATGACCTATCCCAGAGTCGTTGCCAACGAAAGCGGTAGACTCGGCTAAACAGGCGGCGGATTCCATTAGCGAGGTCCTTCCGCATAGATTAACGCTTCGAAGCTTAGTTTGATCTGCAATTTGAGCACATAGATCGCGGTCGTCTGGTCCACCGAACAACCACAATTCATCAAAACGCGCTGATACCAGATTCGCTAAGTCGGCATAGTAACTAGTTGGCCAAATTTTTCCCGGCCAATTTGCACCAGGTCCCATCGACAACACTCTTTTGCTGTGATTAATCTTGAGTAATTCGTTAGCTTTTTCCTTCGACTCAGTGGACAACCATATTTTTGCAGGGGGTATCGTCAACGACGCGAGCGACTTTGGCAAAGCACTAAAGTGATGCTGTACCGCGTGCATGCCTGTTCGCCAAGCCCGCTTTATGCCACGCTGCTCAGCGCGCGCCAAGAAGGCAAGCCAGGGACCGCGAAGATCAATGGCGAGCGCATAGTTGTTTGAGCGAATAGTTTTTAAAAATTGCCATTGCTCGCGCCAGGTAGCGCGTTTTTTCTTCCAAATTAACTCGCCCAAAAATGGACAGGCGCTGAGCAACGCACCAGATCTTCGATCGGCCACTACGTCGACGATAGAGCTCGGGAATCGGTCATTGATCGCTTGCAAAACGGGCGTTGTCATCACCAGATCACCAATATTACTTAGCGTGACAAACAAGATCCGCTCGGTGGGCTTTGATTCCCCTTTGTGCATTAAATCTGCAGTTGCCTTATCGCATCAACCACTGCTGAAACCGGAATGGCAGATACTGTTTTACCGCCGAATTGCTCGGCCGTTAAAGCGCTATGAGGACCGTAGCTGGAACGGAACTTTTCCGAACTTGTATGACCATAGACCTGCACTAGGGGTTTGCCACCTGCCGCTAGAATATGTCCACCGCCCGCATCATTGGCGAGTGAAACCTGCATCCGATTTGCCAAGGCGATAGATAGCATCACGCCGCCTGCCCGCCGATTCATTTGATCATCGTATTCGGGAATTAGCGCGTCTGGCACCGCTGTTTTAATCTCTTCAATAATTGATATTTCTTCCGGCCCGAGAAAAAAAACAGGCGCTTTATTTTCTTCTATTTGCGCTTTTGCTACCGCAATGAATTTTGCGAGTGGCCAACGTTTTCGCTGTCCCCCCGCGCCTGGCGCCAACCCTATATAATTGTCGCGGGATGGTAATAGTTTTGCAGCAGTTTGCTTTAGTCTTTCTGGAATCTCCACGTGATGACGTAATTCAAACTTGTCTCCGAGCGCTAATTCGAACAATTGCTGCAATCTGGATTGCACTGAAGTCGGGATGGCCTGTGCTTTGGCTGGCTTAATATCAGAAAACCAGAATCTCGCGGCCGGCGATATGAATTTTTTGTGTTGAATACGTTTTGCTAACACCGCATTTCGAATTTTTGGCTCTGTGCTAATCACGACATCAGCTTCAAGCGAGGGTTTTGCTTGAACTAGCTCTCTCCACGAATTGCCGATATTTGATTTGTCGATGACTGCATCGATTGTACCCGCAGCCAAACCGGCCAAGGAACCTGCAAAAACACTTGTGCGAGTCCCGGCTACCCACGTTAAATGGATAGCGGGAAAACGGTGCTTTAATCCAGAGATAACAGGCCATTTTAGTAGTGCGTCACCCACCCTATCACCCGTTACTAGCACCAATACACGAGATAGCTCAGTATGCTTGATACGACTTCTCTTCGACCAACTGGGAACCTAGTTTCTCGTTAATCGTCCGTTTCACTGCTGCTCGTTTATCGTTTGTTTTGTAGACACTTCTAGCAAGCTGAATGAAATCTTCTCCAAAAGATTGTTCAGCTTCAAGTTCGCGGATTTGGTCTTCAATCTCCCACAGTGTTTCATTAATTTCCTTGAGCGCCGAGCGTTCTTTTTTTACGCTATCGGGGCTGAGATTTAGCGATGCCCAAGCTTTATTGAGGACCGATAGCTCGTGTTGAACATTACTTTGCTTGTTCGGATCGGTTATTTGAACGGCTTTTATTTCTAAAATCGTGATTTTATCCAGCAATTCGCCGATAGAAATTTCGATGGTTACACTCATTTTTTTCTAAATTGATTTATGCTGCGGGCCTTATCCTGAATTGTC
>JBCCFA010000548.1:0-2807 GCA_039029975.1 Pseudomonadota bacterium | reverse complement strand
CATGCGGTTTAACTTGCGCGAATACTAGGGTCCATGCTCGGTAATGGCCTGCTCGAATCGTGTGGCCACATGCTCAAGCGCAACAGACCATGGCTGTCGCTCACCATTGACCTCCGGGTAGCGTAAACGATCGTCTAATTTAATTGTGTCGCCAAGCGCTGCCCCTTTTGCGCATAATCGACCGTAGTTTGCTGGATGAGATTCGTCCCCGGCAATTGTCACCGCGCCGCCTTCAGAAACCTTTGCTTTAATACCGCAGCCCACGCCGCAATAAGCGCAGGTAGTTTTTACCTCAACTGACATGACAGGACTCAAGCGGCACTATCCTATGCGTCATAGAAGTGCCCGGTGTGCTCAACGCTTTGGCAATAAGCTTTGGACGTGGTTTTGATTGGTTTGTGCCGTTACAGCCGCGGATGTATGCATCATCCGGCAAGGCTGCAACGGCTACCGTGGGGTCCACAGGATTGCTCCGGTCGTAGTTCGACCCAAAAATTATGGCGTCTCGCCTATCGCCTATATCGATTTCGTCTTTCAGCTGCTGAAAAAGCCAAGCGCCATCCTTCGTTTCGCCGACCAATACAATACCGATAATTCGATTGTGCTCGATGATGAGTCGTTTATAGATATTCCGAGCAGTATCTCTAAAGAAGATAGTTTCGCGATTTTAACCGTCGGCAAAATATCCGGCAGAAAAAACGTCGATTCCCGTAACTTTTAATTTGGTCGAAACTCGCGAACCAATATACGCCGCAGGTTTAACGCCTAAGTTCTTTGCGAGCACGCTCGCCATCTCATAGAGCGGCGCGACTAGTCCGTAACAAACGTTGCGATGTTCAACACATTCTCCGACAGCATAAACATCAGGATCGCTCGTTTGCATGTTGTCGTTCACGACGACGCCACGATTAACTGCCAAGCCGCACTTCTCGGCGAGCTCAATATTTGGTTTGATGCCGACTGCAATCACGACAATGTCGGCATCCAGGCGCGAACCATCGGAAAGCGCTACTGAAGAGACTTCATTTTCGCCAATGATCGCTTCCGTGTTGGCCTCGGTTATTACTCGTATGCCACGGTCGCATAATGCTTGCTCGAGGAGGATACCAGCGGTCTTGTCGAGTTGGCGTTCCATAAGGGTCGAAGCAAGATGTAAAACCGTGACTTCCATGCCGCGTTCTTTTAAACCAGCTGCGGCTTCCAAGCCTAGCAGCCCGCCGCCGATCACCACCGCTTTAGCTCCTGTCGCAGCGGCACGAAGCATCGCATTAACATCGTCATAATCCCGGTATGTATAAACACCATCCAGGTTACAACCAGCTATCGGTGGAATAAACGGTCGCGAACCAGTTGCGATGATTAACTTGTCGTAACTCGCACGAGTGCCATCGACTGACTGCACGAATTTCTCTCCGCGATCAATCGCGTCGACGGGCTTAGCTTTATACAAGGTGATGTCGCGCTCGGCATACCATTGCTCGTTATGAATGACGATTTCTTCAAAGTTTTTTTCGCCTGACAAAACGGGGGATAACATAATGCGATCATAATTTACCCTGGGTTCGGCGTTAAAAATCGTTACCTGGTAATCATGTTTATGATTTTGATACAACTCTTCCAGGACCCGCCCAGGCGCCATGCCGTTTCCGATCACAACTAACTTTTTCATCGCACCCAGTTCCGAGCATTGGAAACAGCTCTTAAAAACGTTCGAAAATCTAATGGCGAGTTAGGCGGCATTTTTTTCCGGCTCCACTTTTTTCTTTGATAGCTCCTTTAAAGCGTCGGGATCAGGGTTTGCACCGCCTTCATAAGCTTCCAGGAAGGCAAGCAATTCTGATCGATAGTCGTAATACTTAGGGTGTTTAAGTAGCTGTGCCCTGGTTCGCGGTCGCGGCAAGTCGACCTTCATGATATTTCCAATTCTCGCGTTTGGGCCGTTAGTCATCATGACCACACGGTCGGCAAGCAAAATGGCTTCGTCTACATCATGCGTAACACACAATGTCGTAACCTGAGTTCGTTTCCAAACGTCCATTAAGACTTCTTGCAATTCCCAGCGCGTGAGGCTATCCAGCATGCCGAATGGCTCATCGAGTAACAGTAATTTTGGAGAAAGGGCAAAAGCACGCGCGATACCCACACGTTGCCGCATGCCATTGGACATATCCGCGGCGGGTTTATCCATGGCGTCCGCCAAGCCCACGCGAGCGAGATAATATTCGACGATTTCGTGACGCTCAGCGGTCGAAGCATTTGGGTAAATTCGATTAACACCCAAACTTACGTTATGTCGAGCCGTCAACCAAGGCATCAACGAAGGCGCTTGGAATACAACCGCGCGATCAGGACCTGCCCGGTAGATCTCCCGCCCATCAACAACGATGCCGCCGTCGGAGATTTCATTCAAACCGGCGGTCATCGATAAAACCGTCGATTTTCCACAACCGGAATGGCCGATGAGGGAAATAAACTCCCCGCGCTCTAATTTTAAGTCGAACCCATCTACAACGGTTAAGGGGCCTTGGGGCGTTGGATAAATTTTCTTCAGGTTAAAAAACTCGACATAACAACGGGCTCAAAGCGGTGAGGACGATGTCAATTTACCCGAGGTCGAACCGATTCGGCTCGATAATGAAGCGCCTCCCAAGGCCTATCAAGAGGCCGCGAAAAGCGCTATCACCCGTGGTTATGTCGAGTTTTTTAACCTGAAGAAAATTTATCCAACGCCCCAAGGCCCCTTAACCGTTGTAGATGGGTTCGACTTAAAATTAGAGCGCGGGGAGTTTATTTCCCTCATCGGCCAT
>JBCCFA010000547.1:0-2831 GCA_039029975.1 Pseudomonadota bacterium | reverse complement strand
GCGAAATGCCCGCCGCGCGCAAGATGGTTCCAATATTGGATATTTTTATAACGTTGAGCCGCCCAAGTTTTCGGTAGTGGCACAATTTCCTTGGGAAAAATACTGCACCCGGTCGGCACATGAATTTCTTGATCTGAGCCCTTAATGTTCTGACCAAAACTTTGCCAATACAGTCTTGCAGATGAAGCAGCTGAATTCGTCATCCAATACATCATGACGTTATCCAGTAATTGATCTTTGCTTAAGATGTTTTCTGGATTGCCATCACAATCTGTCCACGTATAGAACTTCTCAATGATCCAGGCGGCCTGCGCAATTGGTGAGTCGCTCAGCGAATAGCCTATTGATTGCGGGCGCGTGCTTTGTATTTTGGAATACCCTGAATCGTCCGCCATATAAAATCTAGCGCCGGCAAACGCGGCTTTGTCCTGTTCGGTGGGAGAGGTTCGCGATGCTTTCGTCGGCCATGCTTGCGGCATGTTTACATGTATTGCCTGACAAGCGCCTAGGTTCTGGCGCCCGATTTCGCTGGTGACCGCCGCTCCCCAGTCACCACCTTGTGCAAAGTAAGATTGGTAGCCGAGTTGACCCATCAAGCTATCCCAGGCATTGGCAATTTTTTCGATACCCCAGCCGCTGGTCCTTGGTTTCCCGGAAAAGCCGTAACCTGGCAGCGCCGGGATGACGAGATCGAATGCATCGTCTGCACTTGCGTTGAAATTTGCCGGGTCGTGCAGCGGTCCTATGACACCTGAAAACTCAACCACCGACCCTGGCCAGCCGTGCGTGAGCAGCAACGGCCGGGAGGACGCTTCCGTGCTTTTTATGTGGAGAAAATAAATCTCGAGGCCGTCGATTTCAATGGTGAATTGCGGATAAGTATTCAGCAAATTTTGTACGCGATATAAATCGTATCCATTTTCCCAGTGTGCGCACAGATTCTTCAAGTAATCTAACGGTACGCCTTGCGTCCAATCTGTGACGGTTTCTTGCTCGGGCCATCTAGCGGTGGCTAATCGGCGTCTAAGATCGTCTAAATCAGATTGGTTAAACGCGATTGAAAAGGGCTTTATCGTACTCATTATTGGATTTTCTCTTGCAATGAAATTGGTGCCAGCTGTTCGATTATAGCCAGAATCTTTAGCGGCGAAGAGACACCGTGCGAGAATCTCCAGGGGTATAATATGTGCTATGTACCAACCCAAAATCCTTATCCAGGGCGCCGGCAGTGTCGGCGGTGTCGTGGGCGGTCGATTGCTTGCCGCAGGCTACGATGTGACCTTCGTTACTGGGAATGAGCAAATAGCTCAAGCGATTAATAGCAATGGGCTGAGGGTGCTTGATAGGCGGGGAGAGACTAAACTTCAAGCACCTGCGTTTACTGCAGTGAAAGATCTTCCCGCCGGCCAAAAATTCGACGTTATTTTTTTAGCGATGATGGACCAAAGTAGCGTCGAGAGTATTAAACAAAGTATTTCACTTAGCGCTACAGGCGCGGTAGTGGTCACGTTTCAGAATGGACTTGTCATTGATGCCATCTCGGCGGTGTGTGGCGCGGAAAGACTGATTCCCTCCACATTGGCGTTTGGCATGACAATGGAAGGTGCCGGGATTTATCGCTTAACCACTGAAGGCGCGATCATTATTGGGGAACTGGACGGTTCAACTTCACCGCGCTTACAAAAATTACAAACGCTACTAGAAAGCGTTGCAACGACGAAACTCAGCGCCAACATCGTCGGCGTGTTGTGGGGGAAATTGTTGTGGAATTCGTCGGTGTCGGCGCTATGCGCAATTACAGGGCGCAAGCTCGGTGATGTTTGCGGCGACCCGCAAACTCAAGCTGTGATTATTCAAGCATTTCGCGAAGCAGTGGAAACAGCTGAAGCGCACGAGGTTACCTTAGAGAAAGTGGTTGTGGATCATCACACGATGTACGTCCCCGAAGGTACTAGCGAAACGCCAGCAAGGGAATTACTCAGCTCGTTTACCGAGCGCTACGCGGCGGTAGTTCCTTCGACCGCGCAAAGCCTACAAAAGGGCAAGCTAACCGAGATCGAGTATTTAAATGGCTACGTTGCAACAAAAGCTCGTGAGATAGGTCAGCGTGCTACCATGCAAGAACGTCTAACGCAGTTAGTGCACGAGATAGAACAAGGCGCTAGACAAATATCACCAAGCAATTTAGATAATCTAATTAGAGCTTAGACTCTCAATACGAAATAGGAGAGTGTGATGAAAAATTGTCGCTTGAATGGCGATGAGCTCGGCAACAATGTCAACACCGATCCCGAGATGCCGCTGCTGTGGTATCTCCGAGAAGAGCAAAAACTTACCGGTACAAAATATGGGTGTGGGATCGCGCAATGCGGTGCCTGTACCGTCCACATTGATGGCCAAGCAATGCGTTCGTGTTCGATTCCGGTCGGTTCTCTGGAAGACGCCGACATTACGACGATTGAGGGTTTAAATTCATCTGCCGCGGCGGCAGTTCAGCAGGCGTGGGTTGCCCTAGACGTGGTGCAGTGTGGTTACTGTCAATCCGGGCAAGTCATGTCAGCAGTGGCGTTATTAGAACAGAACGCCAAACCTACTGACGCTGACATCGATGCCGCCATGATGGGAAACATTTGTCGTTGCGCAACCTATCATCGCATCCGTCAAGCGATTCACTTAGCAGCTAAAAATATGGACAGCAGCAATGGACAAGCTTGAGCCGTCGAACGGAAGCCATTCACGCCGCGCTTTTCTTAAAACTGTGGCACTTGGCAGTGGCGGTTTTCTTATCGGCGTTGGTTTAAACGCGCCCAACGTTTCTGCCGAATCTTCAG
>JBCCFA010000546.1:0-2833 GCA_039029975.1 Pseudomonadota bacterium | reverse complement strand
CGGGGAGGTAATTATCAACCGCGTCCAAGACGTCGAGCCAATCCTTGATTTTAACCAGGCGCTAAGAACGGCGAATAAAAAGCATCCTAAATGGGGCATGCACGTTGCGAGCGTTCCTAACGTCGTTATTGAGCAGTGGAAGAAAGAAAACCCGAATATCTTGACCGAACCGGGTGCTCTGAAAAAGAAACTGCAGGACTACCAATACTCGAAATTACTTGTCGCCGATAGGAAGTATCTCTAATGGCAATAACCAATTTCGGCGAGCTGAAAACGGAAATACAAAACTTCGTTGATAACAGCTCTGGCAATGTTGTTGCCGCGATTCCAACGTTCGTAACTTTGGCGACTACACGGCTTAATTCTGAGCTGCGTATTCGCGATATGGAAAAGCGCAGTACCAACACGCTGTCAAGTCAGTATATCGATTTGCCAGTGGATTTTATTGAGGCGCGTAACGTTCAGATCGACTCGACGCCGCGCCGTTCATTGCGTTACCGAACGCCGGAACAGATCGACTCGCTTGTGACCAGCGGGACGGGCATTCCTGAAAGCTATTCCATTTACGCAAACATAATGGAAGTCTACCCGGAGCCTGCAAGCAGCTACACGATTGAAGTTATTTATCTGTCCGCGCTTGCGGACTTCGTGAACGACAGCGACACCAACGACGTTTTAACTAACTACCCCGGCCTTTACTTGTGGGCGGCGCTGATAGAAGCGGAAACGTTCATAGACGCCGACGCCGACGTTAGCAAGTGGGTCGCACAATACCAAAACCTATTACAAAAATTAAACGACCGTGACGAAGCGGGGCGCTTTTCTGGTGCGCAGCTTGATTCGGTCACGTTAGGAGTGTGTACGCCGTGAGCAATGTGGATACAGCTACTTATATAAGCGAGATGGACCCCAATATACCTACGGCTGGTGTTCAAAGAATCTCCGAGCTCGATGATAACCAGCGCAATATTAAACAGGCCATTGTTAATACGCTGCCAAATTTCAACGCGGCTGTCAACGCGACGCCAACGCAACTCAATAAATTGGTTGATCCTTCGCTGGCCAACTTTGGCGAGCCTGCGGTGTTTGTTCCGAAAGCGAATAACGACGCGCTTTTGACTGGCTTCGAGCTGGAGGGCGCTATTATTGGCTCATTTGAAAGTATCGGGCCCACAGGATCTGCCGCAACAAACATCAATCCAGACTTGGACGATATTCCAGCGGAAGCGCAAGGCGTTGTTTTTAAGCTAACAACGGATTTTGCCTCGTCTGGAATCGTGACCGCTTACATTCGCGATACTGGCTCTGCGGTTGGTTCAACGCAAGATAATAACGTCGCGTATCAAGCCCCTGCGAGCGCGGGCTTTTGGAGCTCCGAGTTTTACGTTTCCCTAGACGGTGCCAACACCTTTGAAATGTCATATGCGAGTATCGGCACAATTTCGTCTGCAAAATTGTACGTCATAGGCTATTACTTGTGAGATACACCGCCCCACACTGCGGCGGTGGCTTAATCCAAGACGTTAGCGCGGTACAGCTTGGCCCGGAATACTGGTCGCAGGCGCGTAATATTCTTTTTGAGAATGGCGCAGCAAAGCGCGTCGATGGATACACGCTATTTAACGCCGCCACTGGCACGCCTATACATGCGGTAGCTGTGCAAGCTGGAGCCAATTATTATTGGGTTTACGCTAATGACGCAGGCAATATTTTAGCGTATGACGGCGCAATTGAAGACAATATAAACAGGGGCGGTGGCACCGACGAATACAGCACGATTCCAACTAAATGGACGAGCGACGTATTAGGCGGAATTCTGGTTTTAAATAATGGCGTGGATACGCCGCAATACTGGGCTTCTGCTTCGCTGGCAACTGATCTTGCCGACCTTACCGCATGGACGGCTGATTTGCCCGCGAATACCACATGCGGCGCGCTTCGATCTTATCGTGATTTTCTGATCGCGCTAGACCTGACCGAAAACGGCGCAGAGTTTCCTTATCGTATGCGCTGGAGTAATCCGGCGATCAGCGGGACCGTGCCGAGCAGTTGGGATGAGGGCGACCCTGCAACGCTGGCGGGGTTTTATGATTTTTCGCAGACGAACGGCTATGTTATTGACGGCGGCGCAGTTAACGACGCGTTTATCGTTCACAAATCAGATTCAATTTGGCGTGCGCAGTGGGTGCCTAGTCCAGAAGTGTTCGCTTTCTCGCTAATCTCAAATGAAACGGGGGTACTTAGCACCAATTGTCTGCAGACATACAAGGGCGTGCAGTTCGGAATTATGCAAGGCGACGTTGTGGCCTGCGATGGGCTGTCTATTCGCTCGATCATCGACAAGAGAAATCGCGACTACCTTTTCCGCAACATTGATTCGGAAAACTTCGACCGTACTTTCTTAGGGTTAGATACGGCGAATTCTCGCTTAATGGTTTGCTACCCGCAGCAAGGCTCTACTTTTCCTGACAGCGCACTTATTTACGACATTGAGCAGGACACATGGGGGCAGCGAGACATTCCCAATTTGCACCACATTGCAAACGGAATTGTAGATCCTGGCGAGTCTCAGTTAGTCGATGATTACAACGATCTTGTAGACAGCAATGATGGCTTTGTTGACGCGCTATCGTTTAACCCGTCTGAGGTTTCGACGCTATGGGCATCAAACGACGGCAATCTCTATAAGGGCGACGAAGGCGACACGGCCAACGGCGTAGCAATGACAGGCACGGTAACGCGTCAAGACATCACGCTAGACGGATCGCTGCACACGCGCAACATGATTACTCAAGTGGTGCCGCAAATAACGGGGTCTGAAGGGCTTTCCGTG
>JBCCFA010000545.1:0-2844 GCA_039029975.1 Pseudomonadota bacterium | reverse complement strand
GCCTGCGCATTTAAATCGATTTAATTAAGCAAGATTTGAGGAAGTTACTTATGTCAATGATAAATAAAACAATTCCGGAGTTTAGCGTGGAGGCTTTTCACAACGGCGAATTCACCACCGTTAGCTCCGACGACTGCAAGGGGAAATGGTCGATATTTCTGTTCTATCCAGCTGACTTTACCTTTGTTTGCCCAACGGAACTAGAAGACATGGCCGCGCATTATGCGGAACTACAAGGCTTAGGGGTTGAAGTGTATGCAGTATCTACCGATACCCACTTTGTTCACGCTGCGTGGCACGGCTCCAGCGAAGCAATCGGTAAAATTAATTACCCCATGCTTGGCGACCCAACCGGCGCTATTTGCCGCGGATTTGACGTCATGATCGAAGATGCCGGCGTCGCCCTACGTGGAACATTTCTTGCCGATCCCGACGGTGTTATCAAAGTTTGCGAGATTCATGACCTCGGTATTGGTCGCTCAGCAAAAGACATGGTTAGGAAAGTCAAAGCCGCACAATACGTGGCTTCTCATGATGGCGAAGTTTGCCCCGCCGCCTGGGAAGAAGGTGAAGACACCTTAACCCCGAGCCTTGATTTGGTTGGCAAGATCTAAATCTAGGCGCACAAACTTTTCGGCCAGGGCGAGGGGCTACCCCTCGCCTGCGGTCGCGGAAACTAAAATTATGCTTACAAAACAACTTCTAGATGCAGTCCGCGGGTACACCGCTAACATGCAAAACGACATCACGCTCGTCCTGCAAACGGGCGAACATCAAAAGCGTGACGAATTGAAAAAATTCTTAACTGACTTTGCTTCAGCATCGGACCGTTTGCATTTAGAAGAACGTGACGACGCAGCGACGCTGCGAAGTCCGGTTAGTTTCACGCTGGAAGTCGATCAAAAACCAAGCGGTATCATTTTTTCTGGTATACCAGGCGGACATGAGTTCAATTCTTTGGTGCTTGCCGTTCTCCATCTGTCAGGCACCGCGCCCAAATTAGACGACAGTATCAAAGGCATCATTGGCGCCATCAAACAGCCATTAAATTTCCAAACCTATGTGAGCTTGAGCTGCCACAACTGCCCCGAAGTTGTACAGACCTTAAACGCGTTTTGCACATTAAACGAAAACATCACCAATGAGATGTTAGACGGCGGCCTGTTTCCGGATTTGATCGAAGAGCATAATATTCAGGGCGTGCCCACTGTTTTTCTAAACGAGCAATTATTTGCCAACGGAAAAATCGATCCGGCGCAATTGTTAGAAAAGTTGATGGCCTTGTATCCCCCGGACCAAAGTTCGGAAGGCTCGAATCTTGAGGCGTCGATTGCACCCGTTGAGACGCAAGACATTAGCGTTATCGGATCAGGGCCTGCCGGTGTCGCTGCAGCTATCTACGCGGCGAGAAAAGGCCTTAAGGTCACGCTCATCGGCGATAGGTTGGGCGGTCAAGTGAAAGATACCATGGGTATCGAAAACCTAATTTCGGTGCCACAAACAACCGGGCCAGAATTATCCGACGCGCTACAGGTGCACCTTAATGATTATGAGCTTACGCACCGCGAGTATTTGAAGGTCGACAAAATTGAGCCTGGCCAGCCGCACACCCTGGTGCTGTCGTCTGGCGAAAGAATCTCGAGCCGTGCAATTATTATCGCCACTGGCGCTAAGTGGCGAGAACTTGGTGTACCTGGCGAAGCTGAGAATATTGGTAATGGCGTTGCCTACTGCCCGCACTGCGACGGTCCGTTTTTCAAAGGTAAGGACGTTGCCGTGATTGGCGGCGGGAACTCGGGTGTAGAAGCGGCTTTGGATTTAGCCGGCATTGTTAACCACGTCACCGTCGTTGAATTTTTACCCGAGCTAAAAGCCGATCAAATTCTTATCGATCGCGCGAGCGAACGCGACAACATTAAGTTCATTAAAAATGCCGAAACGCTAGAGATAAATGCGGAAGCCGGCAAAGTCGTCAGTTTACAATATCGAGACCGGGCTTCGGGCGAAACCTCCGATGTGAATCTCAGCGGAGTATTTGTGCAAATCGGATTGGTGCCGAATAGTGAATTCGCCAAAGATCTCGTTGAGATGACCCCTTGGGGCGAAATTGTCGTTGATGAGAAATGTGCTACCAATCAAGCTGGGATATTCGCCTGCGGTGACGTCACAACAACGCCATTCAAACAAATCGTGGTTGCCATGGGCACGGGTTCTACCGCCGCGTTAGCTGCTTATGAGTATCTCTTAATGGCCGATCAGCCAGCAGAGTTGGCCGCAGCAGGCTAATATATGTAGAAACACAGAACGTTAATCACATTTCAGTATGAAATAAACCTTTCAACAATTTTATTTAAGATCGACTCAAGCTAGCCGCTACGCCAATCAGGCCGAAGTATCCCTGATTTCAGCACCAAAGATCTGATCGGTGATGTGGTGCTATAAGTATCGAACACGGTGTGCCGTTTGTCCTGCCTGCGGTAAAGACTACTCGGTTAGATCTACCTCCCCGTTAGAGTCGTACATATAACAAATCCGTTTATCCATTAACTAACTGCAAGGAGTAGAACTCAATCATGATTAGATTAACAGGTTTCATCAGCGCACTCGTGTTTTCAATGCCCGCTTTTTCGGCTTGCGAGTTCGACGTTGAAGTTGGCGACAGTCTCCAATTCAGCACCGGCGAAATTATTGCCGGTAAGGACTGCGAGTCGATCAAGATTACTTTAAGTCACACCGGTAAGATGGCATCAAAAGTCATGGGCCATAACTGGGTGCTGAGTAAGAACGAAGATTTTAACGGTATTGCAACTGCAGGCGCGGGCGCTGGTCTCGAGAACACTTACG
>JBCCFA010000544.1:0-2850 GCA_039029975.1 Pseudomonadota bacterium | reverse complement strand
CGGATAACGACGGAACGCTGAACTCACAGTTTGTCCGTCGGTAACCGCGATTTCCGCGTCTTTAATTGCTTCAGCAACGGCCAGATTGCCGACGATGCCCCGCGACAGGTTTAATGCCTGTTGCATTGCAACGCCGGCTCGCATCAACATTGACATGTTGTGCGCCAAGCGGGATAGCGCAATCATGCGCAAAATATCACCCACGATCGCTATTCGGAATTTGAATTTATCCGCCGCTAATGCAAAGTCATAGGAATAGCGCCGCGCCCCGAGATAGCTAATAAACAATGACACCGGCAACGCGATCAAAGCCAGCCAATAGTCCCGAACAAAATCACCAGTGCTCATCACTAAACGCGTGACCAGCGGTAGTTTCATCTCAAGTTGCGCGAGCAATTCAGCGAAAGTTGGCACCACAAAGCCGAACAAAAGCAATACAAAAATACCAACGGCGAACAAAACCATCGCCGGGTAAATACTCACCTGTTTGAGATCCGCGACCAAGTCGTCGACCCATTCCAAATGGCGCATCACTTCCGAGAAAGAGACGCTCAGGTTGCCGCTGAATTCTCCGGCTTTGACCAGGTTGGTAATTTGTTTGGAAAAAATATTCGGATGCCGTTCCATTGCGTCCGACAGTGTTGAGCCGGCTTCGATATTAACAGTGATATCTTCTAGCGCCGCACGCAAACCATCGTTGTCAGTTTCCGCCGACATGGTGTTTAAGGCATCAATAATCGTGACACCAGCGTCAAGCAAAGCGCTCATCGCGCTGGATAATTCAACTAACTCACGGCGCGAAACCTTGACCTTAGCGTCCGAATTTTTTGATTTGCCTCGGAGCACGGGTTTCGCCTCGATTAACCAGTAGCCCACTTCGCCGAGCAGCTGATCAAGATGCGAAACGTCGTTTGCTTCCATGGTACCGTCTACACCGTAACCGGTTTTGTCGACGGCTTTGTATTGAAATACTGACAAGGCTCGAATTCTCGATAGATGAGTTTTAAAGGTTTTACTAACGAACTACGCGCAGTACTTCTTGAACATTCGTTAAACCACGAGCGGCTTTTTCCAGCCCATCTTCAAGCATGGAGCGCATGCCATTGGCGCGCGCTAGGCGCTCTAGTTCTGCGCTATTTGCGCTTTCGATGATCGGGTCGTGATAACTATCATGCATCACGAATGATTCGAAAATCGCTTGGCGTCCTCGGTAGCCGCTGTTCTTACAAGAATCGCAACCAGCCGGTACCAACAAGTTGCTGCTTTCGTTCAACACGTCCGGGTAGCGAGCGATCCAGCTCTCGCGATGGGGGTCTGGTTCGCTGCAGGCGCTGCAAAGACAACGCATGAGACGTTGTCCTATCACGGCGGCAAGCGCGGCGGGAATCAGATAGCGTTCCACCCCCATATCTACCAACCGGGGAATCACACCAACAGCGTTATTTGTATGAAGAGTGGAGAAAACCAAATGCCCCGTAAGTGACGCTCGCATCGCCAGCGATGCCGTCTCCGCATCACGAATTTCGCCTACTAAAATCACATCGGGATCTTGGCGTAATAGTGCGCGCAGCCCGGCCGAAAACGTCATCCCAATATCGCTTTTAACTTGAGTTTGGCGCACCAAGGGCATGGAATACTCGATGGGATCTTCAAGCGTAAAAACACTGCGTTCAAGCGCATCTACTTCCCCAATTGCGGAGTAAAGCGTGGTCGTTTTTCCGCTGCCGGTCGGGCCAGTGACTAAAACCATGCCAAAGGGCCGCGCTATCACTTCTTCCAATTCTTTCCTTACTTGCTCATTTAGACCGAGGTCTTTAAACCCTGGGCGGTCTGCACCTGATTCCAAAACCCGCATGACAATGCTTTCACCGTGATTGGTGGGCAGAGTAGACACCCGCAGTTCAACCTTGCGACGTCCAAATAAAAACTCAATACGTCCATCCTGCGGGACACGTTTTTCAGTGACATTGAGGTCCGCCATTAACTTGTATCGTGCACAAAGTCCGGCGCGCAATTTCGGTGGGATTAGGAGTTCTTGTCGCAGCACACCATCGACACGCATTCTCACTCGAAGGATTTTCTCCTCCGGTTCAATGTGAATATCGGTGGCTCGATGTTTGATAGCCAAAGCGAGCACTTGATCGGCGAGCCTCACCATCGGTGACTCGGAGGCAAAATCATCGTCACTCGCGAGCTGTTCGTCACGCATCAATGCGTCAATCGTGTCTTCGATTGATGCACTTTGCGCATAGTGCCGTTCTAGCGCATCTTCAATATCCGCTTCCGGCGCGCTCGTGACTTCGAGCTGCATACCGGTAATCTTTTCGATATTGTCGATCGCGACCACATCGAAGGCATCAGCCATGGCGACAGTGATTTGGCGATCATCAATACCAATCGGCACGACGCGATTTTTGCGTGCGACTTCATAAGGAATACGCTCTAGGACGTTCTCGTCGATAACGACGTTAAGAACATCAACAACTTCTGTATGGGTTTCCGCGGCCAGGCTGTTGGTTAAAATTTCCTCGGTAATGAAACCAAGTTTCACCAACACGCTGCCCAGATAACCGCCGCTGCGCTTTTTTTCGCGTAACGCTAAATTAAGCTGCGCTTCGGTAATTAGCCCGGCATCGATTAGCCGTTCGCCCAGCGGCTTTTGCACGGCGGGCGTGGCGGATTCAGGTGCGGCAGACTCCGACGTGAGCTGCGTCGCTTCGTGTTGAGCGATTGCCATTAGATTGCAGCGAAGCGCCTACACACCCGAGTCGGATGATCGATTAAATGTTAGCCAGGCAAACTTCCAAGATGGAGGCGTGCGTGCCCTGATAGCGGCGCACCTTGCCGGCT
>JBCCFA010000543.1:0-2851 GCA_039029975.1 Pseudomonadota bacterium | reverse complement strand
GCTGGGGCAGTCTGCGCCGGCATCGCGTATCGGGCAATTTTTGCGGATAACTAAAGGCGCATTCAGTCGTTGATTCAAGCGGGCGTTTCGCCCGCTTGAACAATCTACTTTTCCCTGGGGTGCGTGAAGTAATTTGGGCACCCAGCAAAACGGCGTTTTTCTGATATTTTCGCCAGAACACGCCGAAACTGAACCTCACCTTAACAATACTGGCTCAATTCCTCACAACATCATTACTTTAAGGGTATGGTGTAGTTCTAATCATCCCCATTCCTATACCCGAGCGCCATCAAGCACGCCAAAATCTTGGCTTCCACCGATGGATGGGAACGCCCACTAATCCGAATGCATTATTACAAAACTCGGGAAAATGCGTATGTTTGAAATTGAACACACCGAATCGACGACACCTGTCGACGATGAGGGAAAACTGCTAGACGACAAGCTGCCTTCACTTCGGGTCCTGCTAGTCGATGATGATGACATTTTGCGCGAAGGGATGATCCAGATACTCCGCGCAGATGCCACGATGTGTATCGTTGGCGAGGCAGCAGATGGCGATGAAGCCTTGCAGATGGCGATGAAAACACGACCCGACATCGTTGTCATGGATTTATCGATGCCGCGCCTAGATGGAGTGGCGGCAACGCGCGCGATCCTCGAAGCTGTTCCAAATACAGAGATACTCGCTGTTTCTGTCTATACCGATATGGATCGCGCACGAGAAGTCATTGACGCAGGCGCCATGGGTTATGTCGTCAAGGCAGGCGCGCCGCGCTATTTGTTGCCAGCCGTGCACGCTTTGGCTAACGGCAATGTATTTTTTAGCCCAGGGATTTCTGGGCAGTTGTTTCAGAAATTAAATAAGGCAGGGTGACACAATGAGCACACCGCAAAGCAGACTGGACTGGGAACCGGTGCAACAAAACAATCGCGAAGGCGACGTGGGGATTAGAAAAATGAATCAACCCAAAACGATTATCATCGTTGATGATGACGATATAGTGAGAATAGGTTTACGGACCATATTGACAGAGCTTGGTCGCTACGAGGTCGTCGGCGAAGCCTCTAACGGACGTGACGCCGTACGCATGGCGCGCAAGCTAGAACCGGATTTGGTGCTTATCGATGTTGGCATGCCAACCATGAATGGCATCGATGCAACAAAACGAATTAAATCTGCCGTGGAAAAAACCCGCGTGATTGCCTTGTCCTTACATGATGATTCGCGTTTTGTTACGCAAATGCTGGATGCGGGCGCTAGTGGGTTTCTCCCGAAACAGGGGGCCGTTGAGGAATTACCGTTTGCACTGAAAACAGTAGAGGCCGGTAATACCTATTTGAGCCCCGCAATTGCAGCATCTGTGTTGACGCACTTTCGTCACGGCGAAGGCGGTTCTTCTAGTAGCGAGTTATCGGTGCGTGAACGTGAAGTTCTACAATCTATCGCGGAGGGCAAATCAGCATCTGAGATTGCCAAAGAATTGAGTTTAAGCGTGAAAACGATTGAATCTCATCGCCGCAACATCATGAAAAAGCTAGATCTATATAGCGTTGCTGAACTGACTAAATTTGCAATTAAAGAAGGCTTAACCGGGTTCGATTAAACCCAAACGATTGTCGGCGCGCCTATCGAAAAAGCGCCGATCCCTGAGCACGAATTGCGCTTTTGTGAATAGAAGATTAACAGTTCTCCTAGTTACGACACTCAAAGCGAAAGACCACAATACCCTTAGTGAAATTTAACCGCCGCTTTATCGGTACGGGAAGCGGCGCCGGACCTTGCCGGTGCCTGGGAGGCACATCGTCACTATGGGTAGCACCGTATATCTTATCGACAAAGACGCCGTATTTAAGCTCGGTATCGAAAAACTGCTTTCTGAATACCACGATGTAAAGGTCGTCGGCAGCAGCAAGGACATCGAGTCTGCTTTTCTAGAACTTCGAATTTGTAAACCCGATCTCGTTATCTTCGATCCGGGGACGCGGGTGTACGAGTCTTTCCCAACCCTTCGTAAATTAAAACTTGAATCGCCGACTACGCGGTTCGTGATGTTTGGCGATTCAATGAATCCGATTACCGCACATGAAGCCATAATGATGGAATTGGATGCCTACGCTCTAAAGCCCATTAATGTTGAAGAATTGAAAGCGCTTTTGGCACGTGTTTTCGCTGGAGAAAAACACATTACTGATGATTTTCGTAAGCTGGGAATGGGATCGGCAGGTCAATCGGCGACGGTTCGGTGCGGAACAGAGCTTAGGAACGGCCGCTTATCAGATCGTGAAACTCAGATCCTGGTGCGAACCGTCAACGGACAAACAGCCGCCGACATCGCCGAAGAGTTCAACATCAGCATCAAAACGGCGGAATGGCATCGGCGCAACGTGTACTCGAAACTGCAGGTAAAAAACGTTGCTCAGTTAACCAAGCTCGCGCTTCGCGCTGGTCTGATCGGGCTGGATTAACACCTGATTAAGAAAAAAGCGCAGCGAGCTCCAGCTTTTCGAGCCCACCATCCCCTCGCTTTACCGATAGTGAGAATCCTCATACCTGCAGAAAATAGCATCACAAGTTCGACAGCTAGCGACCAACGATGAATCGGTAGCGCGACAGGGCGAAGCTGAAGTGATGCAAAGCACGTGAACTCTCGGCGCCGCAAACGTTTTCGACTAAGAAACTGTTCATTCAGGAGAACAAAATGAAACAAACCATGCCAGTCAAATTAATCGGTGCCAGTGTTGCCGCCCTGGTGCTAAGTGGGTGTGCCTCAAATCAGGCCTCCACCGATGCTGCGGATGCCGTGCGCGCGCAATAAGAACAGCGAATCCAGCAAAAAGATTCAAAAAT
>JBCCFA010000542.1:0-2855 GCA_039029975.1 Pseudomonadota bacterium | reverse complement strand
CACCGGAAAACGGGAACCGTTTTCCGGTTGATGCACTTCGCGGGGTTGTTGAAGATCCTGAACGGATTTCGATAACCGCTCGACGGTACGTTGAATTTGGGTAATGCGCTTGTCCAACTCCTCTACTTCTGTATTAGTAGCCAGGTTGGCTTGGTTGTGCTTAGAAGACGATTGACCACTGCTTGGATTTTGCGGTCTGACATCGAATTCTTCATCTGCGTCCTCGCCTTGTTCCGCCTCAATTTCAGACCGTACTGCTTCCAAATGATCCAGGGCAATTTTATGAGAGTCATCAAGATAGCCGGTTAAAAGCAGCCTATCGAATAAGGTATTGATACGGCGAGGCACGCCACTGGTCAATGCAAAAATACGTTCGTAAATTTCTTCATCGATTGCCGGGTCATCGTTCCAACCCACAATGCTCAAGCGATGATGAATATACTGTTTGACTTCCCCAATAGAAAGCGGCTTAAGGTGATAAGCGGCGATGACGCGCTGACGTAATTGTTCCAAACCTGGTGCACGCATAATCACTCGAAACTCGCGTTGCCCAAGCAAAAAACTCTGCGCAAGTGGTTTGCCGTCCATTTCGAAATTCGACAACATTCGCAATTCTTCGATGGCGCTACGCGGCATATTTTGCGCTTCGTCAATTACAAGCAGCACCCGTTTGCCGTCTTCTACAGAAGCACGGAAAAAGTCTTCGAGTTGAGTAAGCAATGCGGCCTTGGATTTGCGCTCGTGGGGTAGGTCGAATTCAGCACTAATCAACCGCAACAGATCGACATCTTTAACGTTGGTCGATACGATCTTGGCAGCGACGAGATCTTTACCCTCTATCTCTTTGAATAGATTGCTTACGAGCATCGATTTCCCGGTCCCCACGTCCCCGGTGACAACAATGAAACCTTGCTCTTGCTGTAAACCGTAGCGCATATAGGCCATCGCGCGCTTGTGACCCGTGCTCTCAAAAAAGAATTTAGGATCAGGGTTTAGTAAGAATGGCTTTCCAGTGAGGCCGTAGAATTCTTCGTACATAACTTCAAACCTTAGTAGAAGACAGCAAGATTCGCTGTGAGCGCATTCTCGAGAAAGTCGTTGCTGAACTGGTTATTGGTTCCGCCCTTGCTGTCGACATAGCTATAACTGAGATTCAAACTGCTGCGTGGCCCAAGGACATAAGTAAGGCTTGGTGAGAATTGGAACAATTCATTATCGTTCTGCCCAGTTTGTCGTAGCGATTGTCGCCAGGAAAAGCTCAACGCACCGCTTAATCGCGGACTGAAAGAGCGATTAAGAAAAAATGAATAACCTCGTGTTTCTTCACCATTTAGCGAAGATTGGAAGGTTCGTTCAGTTTGGTAGTACGTCGCGCCTACGGTAGAGCGCCTCAGTTGGTAGTTTAATCCTACGTTCAATCTTTTGGATAAAGATACTTCTTCATTGATTGATGCTGTATTTAGTGGCGTCAGAATGTTCGAATTAACAAATGGGTCAAAGGAAGGCAAGTCATTCGCGTCTGTTAAAGGCACCAGCACGAGTTCTGCTTGTCGTTGTGCGTTTGTCCGAAGCTGCTCACTGTAGTTCAGATTAAAATTGAGACGCCGATGTCGATGACTAACGGCAACATCGAACGTACTTCCGAATCCGCGTTCGCCGAAATGCCCGCTCACGGATGTGCGTTGCGATGGCGTCCAGGTTCCGCCTAATCTCCATCTAAATCCATCTCTATTATTATTCCCACTTCCACCACCAAAACTGTTGTCGTCGATGCCTGTTTCCGCCGTTAGACGGAGCTTTCTATCAACGATGTAGGAAAAATTTGCAGTAAATGATTGCGTTTCGTTCACGCGGCCAGAATCGAATTCCGATTTGTTTCGTCTAAAGTTGAACCTGGTAGGTGTCCTCGCGAAGCGGCTTCCTGTGCGTAGACTAATTTGCGTCCTGTCAGTACTGCCGGAACCGACGCCGCCAACATTGCCCCCGGAATTCTCATTGAATGAACGAGTGAATGAACCCGTAGCGTCGGCCCAATTGCCAAAATGATGTTTCAGAATCGGGCGGAATTGGTAGTTGAGCACATCTGCTCTATTCCCCGTTTGGGAGCGTGCGGACGTCACGAAATTTCCACGGTTGTTAACTTGCTGTTGGGATAGCGCGGCAGTCGCCTCGAAATCGAACACCTGGTCTATTAAAGTTAAGACCGCCTTCGATTGAAGCTGGTGATTAGTGCGGTTGAAATTGTCGTTGTCGATGTATCGCAGGTTTTGCATGTTGTAATCGACGTTGGTCTGCAATCGCGACGAGACTCCGCGAATAGTTACGCCGGGTGTAATTGTACTGATGAAATCACTGAGCGTATTTTGATCATTTAAGGTGACGTTGTCAGAGTATTCCTCGCTAAAATTAATGCGGGGTGTAAATTCCCATTCGCCGGCGTGCACATCGAACACTCCAAGGGCTAAACACACTGCTGCTACCGAATTGCTTCGCAATACCGTCGACCAACCAGCAGACGTTGATTCTGAATTCATGTTCTGGCTAAACGTTCCTAGCTAGCTTGGTAGTAATATCCGTAGTAATCGTAAGCGCTGCGTCTCTGTTGCTTGGATTTGTTGAGGACTAATCCAGTAATTTGCGATTCCCCAATCAAGCCTATGGCTTCGTGCAATGTTTCTTGTTTGGTTTTTCCGGCTTCGACCACTAAAACGAGTTGCCCCATTTTAGGCGCTAACGCCAAAGCAGCACTAGTAGCCAGCACTGGTGGTGTGTCGAATAGTACCACCCTGTCCTTATACCTATTTGCCAATTCGGTACAAATATCGCGCATGCGCGCACTTGCAAGTAGTTCGGTG
>JBCCFA010000541.1:0-2878 GCA_039029975.1 Pseudomonadota bacterium | reverse complement strand
CTCGAGTTTCTAAAGCCGTTTAAGTCGAAAGCTGTTACCAGATTCGGCTTTGAAGAAACTGATGATCAGACTAAAGTCACTTGGACAATGGATTCCAGCATGCCGTTTTTCCTGTTTTTTATGATCAAGCCAATGAAAAACTGGATTGGCATGGATTACGAGCGCGGTCTTGGCATGCTAAAGGCGATGGCGGAGAAGGGAGAAGTCAACGCAAAAACGACTAACAACGGCATAGTCGACTACGAGGGTTTTTCTTACGTTGGCATCAAACGGCACGTATCGATTGAAGAAATGCCGAACGCCATGCAACAGGATTTCGAAACCATCGTGAACAACGTGGTGATAGAAAAGCAAACGGCAGCGCGGCACTGGGTGGCGATCTATGAAAAATTCGACATGCGTAATTTGAATGCAACTTATATTGCCGCTGTGTCCGATGAAAATCTTAAGGACGACGATTTAGGTACGAAGTTTGTGCGCGGCGAAATCGCAAATAGCCGTATGCTCGAAATCAAACATGACGGCCCATACGATTTCATCGGCAACGCGTGGTCAATGGGCATGATGGTGATGCGAGCGAAGAAGTATAAGGGCGCCAAACATCCGTTCGAACAGTACTGGAATAGCCCGCTCGAAGAAGCACCGGTCGATCTTAAATCGAGTGTGTATTTTCCGATTAAAGGCTAGATAAAAAAATAACGGCTCGGTTGGTATTGCCGAATGTGCGGCAAGACCAAGGTATGATGTTATGACTGAAACCTCACTGATCACAATGGGACTAAATTGGTGATCAGTGTTCGCCCTGGCGCGTTAATCCATTCGAAAGCGAGTACTTTTGCGTGTTTCGGCGGTTCAATTTACTCATAATAAATACCTTGAACAGAATTCGAACAAGTCTGAAATGAAATACAAAGTTGATTTCGACGAGCGTGGGCAAATCTGGTGCGTGACTATCGTTGGGCAGATCGATATGTCAGAGTTCCGCGAAATCATCAGGAAACTATGGGAACACGATGCTTATGCGAGCGCGGAAGTCGCGATGTGGGATATGTCTAAGTGTGCGCCAAACTTTAGTTTCGACGAGATTAACGAACTTGGGCTTTGGCTGGCCGATTCAACGGAGCGCCGGGGCCCGAATAAGGTTGCACTAGTTGCACCTAGCGATCTTGGTTTCGGTAATTCGCGAATCTATGCAGGGATGCAACAAGCGAGAGGATTCGATATAGAAGTGTTTCGTGATCGAAAATCGGTGTATGAGTGGACAGAAGGTTCGCGGCGATAATTTCCTAATATTTTTTTCGGTTTTGTATTCTTTGCGATGCAAAGGTCAGTTCGAATTCTGCTCGACGAGCATAGAAGGCAAACCCGACCCACTTATCTTTTTTATTCTGGCCTGAGGTTGCATAAATGCCTGCGGTATTTATCAACGTGAGCGATCTCAATCTGCTTGACCCAGGCGTGGTTTCGTTGCCGAATTAATCTCCACGCTTTAACTAACCTATCAAAGACTGACCGGACATTGATCTGTATCCGGCGGCTCCACGCTTGAACAGTGTAGCCACGAATCTAGTTTGGAGAGGTCGGCAGAAATTTCAAAGATGCTAGCAAGGTGGTCAAAATTGCGAAGACATAGATTTGGTTTAGAAAGGCCAGCATAGGGAAAATCGTTTGGTAAGTCTGTCGTTAATTTGCCCGAAAATTTCGCATTGCTCCGACGATAAAAGAGTAGTAAGTCATTGATTATAAGGCATAATATGGCATATCTGCCGTATCGAAAATTAGGCCTGCGTCCTTATACCTAACCATCGTAGGCTTGCGCGTGCAGCTCCAATCGGATAGCATCGTAATGAGAACAATAATAATAACCATTCTCATTAAAGAATTTTGCGCATGGCAGCGCGGAATACTTGATGATCGGAGATGTCCGTTCGTTTTTACAAAACGGGTACTCACTCCTTGGCACGCAACTATTTAGCTGTGAATCGTTCGGGCGCATTCGACTAATCGGATAGTGAACCGAAGATTGGCTGACGTCCGCTGTCAACGTGCGGGACCGACGCAAATAAATTCGAAGTTTGCAACTCAAGACTAAGACTTTTGTCCCGAAAGCAATCTGCGAATCCCGTTTTTCGATTTTAGGAGATGATGATGTTTAGAAAGACAATCTACACGGTGACATTTCTTTTGACTGCAGTAACGCTTAGTGCGCACGCAACATTCGTGGATCCGAATTTCTCAGGCGCGAGCGAGTACGAGGGTTGGAGCGACATGACCAGGACTCGGTTGCCAGGTTATCCGGACCCGACGATGGGGGGCAGTTCAACGGATCTATGGCCGATGCCAATTGCGCCCAATGATCCCGGCTCTGCAGGCAACGCCGAATTCGATAAAATTTCTGGCGGCGGGTACCCAGCCGGTTCTTCGATATATAACTCTTTCACGCCAGGAAACTTTACGATAACAAATGACAATCCGCTCGCTAATCTCGCTACCGTGTTATTTCAAATCGAAACTGGTGCGTCGATCGTTAGCGCTCCGGTTTTGAACTATAACGGCGGAACGCAAGCTATGACCGCCGATATCACGTTCAATGGCACCGGTCCGATAGATAACACTTACGGTTTTCAGTGGGACTTAAGCGGCGTTGTCGATGTGATTACATCCTTCGACATTGATTGGGGTACGTCGGCGTTTGCGGCTAATTACGCAATGCAATTAGATTCGGCCGATTCGTTTTCGCCAGTTCCGGTTCCCGCTGCCTTTTGGTTACTCGTCTCGGCTTGCGGCGGGCTCTTCGGTGCCACTCGGCGTCGATCGTAAAATTTAGTCGTAAGTTTTTGTATCGATAACACCAACGCCGCGCGTCGTCGAACCGTCG
>JBCCFA010000540.1:0-2884 GCA_039029975.1 Pseudomonadota bacterium | reverse complement strand
CAGTGAGGCAGCGACTACACCAGGATTACCAAATAATTCGATTAATTCGCTTCTCGCCTTATCAAGAGCGGCACCGTCTGTGCCCAGCACTGCTGAGGCGAAATCTAATAGTTTTTTTCCGCTCGCGACGCCGGTAACGGTATTTGGTTCGACGATACCGGTAAGGTCGACTTTAAGGCTCGCTTTCTTGCCACTCTCACGGAGTACATGCGTATGCCAGGTGGTTCAGTAAAAACAGTCGTTTAACGCCGACACGCGCGCGGCAATAAGTTCTACTTGGGGGCGCGACAAAGGGGGTTGGGGGCTATATTCCATGTCCATGATTTGAGTCATGGAGCAATATTCTTGATCGATAATTGTATTTAAGCGCCGCGCTTCTTCCGGTACTAGGCTTAAAGACCGCAGAATATTCGCCGCCGGGAAATCACCGCCGTAAATCCATCGCGCCAGATCGCCGCCACCGTCGGGTGCTGGCGGCACACTTGCAACGAAAAATCCTTCGTCTTTTGCTTCGCTAGGCCTTTGTTGTGGAGGGCTAACATCATCCGTCGGCTCTAACAATGCCAACGGCGAAATGCCAATACCCTTGGCAAAAATATCTAAATGGGCGAGGCGCGCAACAATCCCAACCAGCTCCACGTAGCGCTCTTCCCCAAGTTCTTCGATGGCCTCTTCGGCGAAGTAACGATCTATTTCCATCCCGCCAAGCGCAATCGATTTAATATAATCTTTGGTGCTGGCGGTTAGGGTTTTGTTATGTATATTCTCATTGCCGAGCGCCGCTTGGGTGCCGGCTTCGCAGCGAGCGTTTCTAGATTCTAACGCAATGGCAAAGCGCTCTATGGCGCTCCACCACGCGCCTGTTTGGGAGAAAGAAAGTAATTCATTCTCGTGGATTTCGGCGACGGCTGAATCTATGCACCATTCTGAATTCTCGTAGAGAGTCATAACAAGACATCCGAATAACTATATAAAACCAGCGTCAGTCTAGCCGCAATCTGGGAAGAGATGAACAGTAACCGGGTAATCCGCGTAGTCCGGCGACACAATATCGATTTTAGGATCAAGGTTTATCTCACAGCGATTTAGATGGACAACTGTGTGAGTCTTGTCTTGGTTTGTTAGATGCTGGCAATTAGCCAATCGATATAGTTAGGCCGGCTAATCCCAAGTGGCTTCCCCTTTGGCGAATGAAATCAGCCTCATGGCTCGGTCGGTGCAATTAAATAAGTAGTGTGTCCCCCGAATACGTGTCCCTCGAATACGCATTAATCGGTATGCGCTAGGGCGAATAAAATTAACCTCATGTATTGATGGGTACAATAAATGGGTATTGTGTCCCCAGGATATCTCCCACGATATCTAGCCTTTTGTGATGAGCCCATAAATTCGCGGAGCGAAAAATGACCCAACAACTTAAATATCTCCATCATCCATCGTCTCAACCCTGTCGGGCCGTGCAACAGTTTATGTTGGAAACCAACATTCCTTATGAAGAGGAAATCGTTGATATCCTCAACGGGGTCAATGAAACGCCAGAATTTAAGTCACGATATAACCCTACTGGCCAGATTCCAATTTTATGTGATGGGGATTTCGTCGTATGGGAGAGCGCAGCAATTGCGTATTACCTGAACGCAAAGTTTGAACCTGCACGCCATTGGTTTGGCGACAGCTTGCAACAGCAAGCGCGAATACAGCAATACCTACATTGGCATTCAACAACCCTTAGGCGCGGCGCGGGCGCGTTTTTCTACACGCACTTTGCAGAGTGCATTTGGGGCAAGCACGATTATTCAGCCGAGATCGATAAAGGGCGTTTCGTACTGGGCGAATCGATGGGCATCATGGATAAATGGTTAGGTGAATCCACTTATTTGTGCGGAGAGGAAATCAGCTACGCTGACCTGCAAGGTTTTCACGAATTCGTATCCCATACTGCGGGCGCGATTATTTCTGCCGATCAATGGGAGAGGCATCTAAACTTGAAGCGTTGGTTTGATCAATTGATGGAAAGACCACATGCCAAAACCGTGACGACAACGATTATGCAAATTGGCGAAATGCGCCAAGCGGGTGAGCCAATCCCCATGCAGCGCCGCACATCCTTGGCCAAGGGCACTGAAATCGTTGGTGCAGGCACCGTCGGTATTCCGTATTTCAACGACTAAAGTCGATAGCCCCAAAAGCCGAGCATTCGGAGTGCGGGCCCGTTCTTCAGGCATTTATCCGTAGCTGTAATTTAGCGATCTATTTATTTCCTACTATTAACAAGGCAACGAACAAGATGAACAACACAATCACGCAAATTCAAACGAATCCAGATCCCTACGCGCAGTTTTTCATCTCGCAAGCGACTCGAGTAGGCGAACTTATCTTTGTCTCTGGGCAGGCGTCCTTAGATTTGGACGGCAATGTGCTAGACGGTGATTTTGAATCCCAAGCTCGGCGGAGTATCGAAAATCTCGCCTTAGTGCTTGAGGCGGGTGGTTCGGGCCTGGATAAACTTGTGAAAGTTACCATTCTCGTCACTGACATTTCTCAATTTGAGATCGTGATGAATCTAAGGCAGGAGTATTTTTCCACGCCGTACCCTGCTGACACCATATGCGAGGTGAAGAGTCTCGCGTTACCGGAACTGCAATTTGAAATCGAAGCCGTAGCAACAACATAAGGACAAGGCAGGAATCAACGGGCTTGAAAGGCCACTCGTTACGAACAGCGAGTAAGAAAAAGAACGTCTTACTAACCGTCGAAGGTATCTCGCTGGGTATAACCCGGTGCCACCATTGTGCTAGGGGTGAATTCATCCGCTTCCGGCGAGCCAATTACCGTACTTATTGGCATGACGCCCGCCCACACATCGAATGCGTAATCTTCTTCT
>JBCCFA010000539.1:0-2890 GCA_039029975.1 Pseudomonadota bacterium | reverse complement strand
CGGTAAAAAGACCACGAGACATCATCAAGATCGGAGAGCAAAACCGTTTCTTCGTAGCCCGTCTCTGGCACTCTATCCAACACGTCCCAAACGCGTCGGGAAAGGATACCGTCCACGATCACATAGTCGACTCTCACCATATCGACCAGGTTAAATTCAATAGGAACACCAGGTCGTTTTCTGGTCAGCTCCAAGGCATTGTCTGGAGCTAGCCGCATGGCGGCTACGTCATCTCCTAATTCATCTCGGATGCTGCGGGTAATGGCGCTCTTGAGATCCCGTTCGATGGTCGTGACGGCTTTTTGAATAGTTGAAAATTCCGCCTCGGAATCTTCGAGGATTGCCTGCGCGGTAATAAAATTGCGCAATCCATTGTAAGCAGTGATCGACAAAATACTGAACACCGCCATTGCCACCAATAGCTCCAGCAAGGTGAAACCTGTCGACGAGCAAGATCGTCTACGACGACTTATACGAACCGAGGCGCTCATTGGTAAACAACCAGGTCTTCAAGTTTCAAATCAGGAGCATCACTTTTTGCGACGCTAATTGATGTCACCGACGTGTACTGCTCATCGGCTTCCTTGGCCTCAAAATCCGTAACATCGATGGTGACTAGATAATCTTCTCCGAACATTGAAACTGTCTGCTCAACTAAAGGGCCTTCGTCATAATCTGAACCGTTAAGGATTGCATCAGCGTAGGCATTGGCAGCAACCCAGTTTGCGAGCACGGAATCCCTTAAATGTTGGGTAGTGCCAACGGTTCTTTGCATTAAGAAAAAGCCGCCGTAGAGAGTGGTCGCTAATATGGCTAATGCAACGACCACTTCAATGAGAGTAAATCCGTTTCTTGAGGCTCTGAAATTCATCTCGCGCCTAATCGAATAACAGCTGCCCAGCATAGGGCGATAAGGTCAGTTCTGCATCTGAATCAACATCGCTTAACAGAACAGTTTGCAGTAGGCGCTCACCATCGGGCAGAAAAACCATGTTCGGTTGAGTATCGTTTTGCGCACCCAGGTCCTGTTCCAGAACTTCAACGACAATCCCTGATTTAAATGTAGCGGGCGCTATCAATTGGCCGCGTGAGTGATTTTCCCAGCGTCCCTGTTTATAGATTTGGTATTCATACGCATCGTGGCTAATGAGCATGCCGATTGGGTGGCCAACTAGGAACGCTTCTTCTGCACCCAGCTCTACGGCGCGCTGAATTTTTCGCGCCGTGCGTTCAACACGGTCGTTGGTCGAAATCCCCCCCACCGACAAGGTGGCGAAGGAAACAATCACCGACACAATGACAACAACGACGATTATCTCGAGCAGCGTGAAGCCGCGCTGCTTGCTTAAAGCGAGCATTATTCGATCGACCAGTTGCCAATATCGCCGTTCGCGGCATCACCGCCGAGTACCCCGTCGGCACCCAGCGAGTACAAATCGTATTCAGCATTCTGGCCAGGGATCAGATAGTTGTAGGGATTGCCCCAAGGATCTTTTGGAAGCTTTGCTAAGTACCCGCCCTCTCGCCACTTCGCACCGTTTGTAAGGTCAATCGGTCTTTCAACCAGCGCCTCTAAACCCTGATCGGTAGTTGGATATTTAAAATTATCTAAGCGATACAAATCCAATGCCGACGAAATTGCTCGTATATCTTGCTGTGCCTTCACCATACGCGCCTCATCCGGACGGCTCATAATTCGAGGGACCACAATCGCTGCCAAGATCCCGAGGATTACAACCACCACCATAATTTCGATCAACGTGAATCCAGCGCAGCGATTTCTTTTGATGCTATTCATACTCATTTACTTGTCAGATTTACGGCATATTATCGGGCCGAATAGGGCCAATGGGTGAAATTGCGATGGTTTTTCAGGTAATGGTTCGCGAAATTTTCCTAAGTTTGTTCATGTTGCGTCGCAGCAAATCATTTCTAGAATGTCATATACTAGTAACATTATAGTCCTAAGATGACAGCATGATTACGATAATGTGCCAGTAAAATTAAGGGGTTACATCCGTGAGTTCCATTTTAATCGTGGATGATGAAGCGGGAATTCGACAAATGTTGGGCCTGACCCTAGCCGGGGACGGTTACGAATACAAAGAAGCCGCAAACGTTGAAGAGGCGACAATCGAAGTCAAAAAGCAGCTTCCCGATCTCATCTTGCTTGATTGGATGCTTCCCGGGATTAGCGGCGTTGACTTCGCGCGGCGTCTAAAACGTGATCCGAAAACTCACGACGTGCCAATCATTATGCTAACGGCGAAGGGCGAGGAGGGCGACAAGGTTCGTGGTCTCGACATTGGGGCAGATGACTACATCACTAAGCCATTTTCGACCAAAGAATTGCTTGCAAGAATACGCGCCGTTATTCGTCGCTCTGGCACCAACCCGTCTTCTGAGTCGGCAATTGTCGATCTTGGCGGGATTTCCATCGATACCCAGACTCACCGGGTGGTGGTGAAAGGGCAGGCAATTGACCTAAGCCCGACCGAATTCCGGCTTTTGCAGTTTTTCGTTTCTCATCCTGAGCGGGTCTATTCCCGCTCTCAGCTGCTCGATACGGTTTGGGGGGACCAAACTTACATCGAAGAACGCACTGTAGATGTGCATATTAGGCGGCTGCGCAAACTGCTGGCTCCGCATGGCCTGAACAAATATATTCAAACGGTCCGGACAGTGGGATATCGATTTTCTACCCAAGTTTAAAAATCCTCCTCCGCGCCTCCAAATTTTGCTGATTTGTCCGATAATATAGAGACGAAATCGAGCGAAAGCGCCATGAGCCTATCTGCCCTATGAACACGAGTGACGTATACCGACTAATCCTGTGCGCCATATCGGGTGCACTGTTCGGATTACTTATTCGTGATGTCGGCTTGGGACT
>JBCCFA010000538.1:0-2897 GCA_039029975.1 Pseudomonadota bacterium | reverse complement strand
TTGAATTGCAACCAATATTGAGGCACATCAACAACGAACGCTAAAGTCCTAAGAGACCATGTGATTTTAGCAGTAAGTCTTTACTAAGTCCCTGTATAGAAGGGGAGTGAAGGCATTTAGCGTTAGAAAAGATCGCGGTTACGCGACGGAAGCGGAAATGTGATCGAGCAGGGCCGTCATTGGAGGGGCAAAACTACCGCAAAAGTTTTCGTGGGTGACCACGAACGGCGCGCGTAATCCCCGGTGCTCTATTGGATCGCTGAGTTGTTCGAATTTGATTCCAAAGATTCGAAGTCGCCGGGCGAGTTTTGGTTCCATCATTGCGAATACGCAGGTGTTGCCGTTGGCGATTCCCATCGCACCGGCGGCCAAGTAAAGACCTAAAGCGATGTGGGGAAAGCGGCGACGTTCACCTGACTGGGCATTTTGGCCATCTTCAATATCCGTATTTGGCTTATTTTTCTCGCCGTGCCGATGTCGAAACGAGGACAACACCGCGATACGAGAAATTTCACCAACTTGATGACGGTGATGGCTAGCTAAGCTTGGGTGCGTTTGCACGAAGTCAGTGTCAAAGGTTTGTTCGATTGGAAACCAAGCATGTGGTTGTTCGGGATTATTTTGCACCAGACGCACGCATCCAATATAGCTTCCACTCAGTTTGTGTTTTAGCAAGCAATGCAGGGAGTGGTCATCATACTCGTCCTTCTCTAATTCAGCAGGAAACTGTGTTTGATCTTCCCAGCCGAGTTCTTCTGCGTAAACCTGATACCTGATACGGAAGACCATCTCCTGAAGAGCGCTGGTGGTCGCAGGCACAATCTCGAAATATTGGCTAAAGCTATCAACCAATTCTCTGGTGTTCGCCTCAGCTGCTGTTGCTTTGGGCGTCGTTTGGCCACGGCAGGACTCTGGCGTATCACTTAGGGCTTCCATACATATATAAATAGAAGACCTAATCGAAAAATCTGTTAAATTCGACCTAGATTTAGGGATCCGTCACAGAAAACGCGCGAAGTAGGTAACGAGCGGCGTGCTCGCCGGTAATTTGACGAATTGCGCCCCGAAACTAGCCCGCGCTAGCCACAAATTTGATGCGCTTGTCGGAGTACTCTAATTCGCCTTCTTCGGCTAGTTGAGCAAGAAAATTGCTCGCGGTTTGTTCTTCCACCGCCGCGATGCGCGCGAACTCTTCGGGGCCGCCACGGAAAAACGTAATGGTGGGATCTTTGCGATCGACTTCGGCGCGTTGTTTCGCAACCTCGAGGGCAAATGATAAGCGCTGATCGTCTGGGGCGAATGCCAGCATCATGGCGAGTTCGTCCATGCGACGAATTCGGCCGGAGAATATTTGAAATAGCTCTTGAGCGCGCTCGGGATTTTCACGCAGATCTCGTAAGAATGAGTGTCGGTCTAGCTTGATTAATTCGGTATCAACTGTGGCGGTGGCGGTCGCGGAGCGCGGATGATTATCGATCAACGCGAGTTCGCCGAACAAGCCGCCGGGCGGTAAATCGGTTAGCACTAAATCTTGGCCATCTTCATTGCGTCGAGAGATGCGAATTGCGCCGGACTCTACGATGTAGGCGTCTGTTCCCGCGTCGCCCTCTTGGAATAAAACTTCACCGGCGCGTAATACTTCGCGTTCGAAACTGTCTTCAAATGCAGTAAGGGGCGCATCGGAAATTTTACCCAGTGCCCACTCTAGAAAAGTTTCTACCTGCGCTGCCAGCGGGACAATGTGGTTCTCTATTTCTTCAATCCAGATCTTCTCACTTAGCGCCGTAAAGCCGAGACGACGGTACATACCAGCTGTTTCGTGGTTTACCGCTACAACAACATGGGTGGCGCCATTCGCCTTGCAAACAGCGGCAGCCATGCGAAACATCGCGCGAATCACGTCACGCCGGCGGCGCCAGGGACCGCGAATCGCCAACATACCGGCGTTGCCAAAAACGGGGCGTTGCGTCGCACCCATATCTCCACGCTCGGTGTTACGATCCCTAAGATCGTTAGCCGCTTCAGCCCGAAAGCTCGAGAAATCAAAGAGTTCTTCCGCCGGTACCCCACATTCAGATTCCTTCACTAAACGAATAGTGGCGATAGGTTCCGCCCCCTCGTAGGCAATCACGTTAAATACATTCGGAAACGAGTCGAAACGGTCCATCAGTCGCGAATTAAGTAGCGGTTTACCGCCGAACTTTCCGTCTTCAATAACGAAAACTTCATGGCGCACCCACAATGCGTCGTCAATCTCTTTAGCGTTGCGCCCAATTTTAATGCGAATCGACATCGATCGGATCCAATCCTAATTTTTGCTGATCATACTTTAAATTCAGTAACTTATATACATATCGTGGTCGCTAAGAATGCGTGGAATTACCGAATTTCGGCATCTTTTGCCGAAATAATGCGACAAAATGTCTCCGTATAGGAGCCTAGGCGCTCGGGCCTGTTGCAAATCTTTAACGTTCTTGCCGCGTCGTGTCATCGACGACTGCGATCGGGTTTCCGCTACTTTGTGTCTACCGTCTCATTTCCACCAGTAGCCCGTAAACGACCGGCCGATAAGCCGCTAAAAACATTGCTTTTCTTGAGTTTCTTCCTAGCTTTAAAGTAACGATTAGATAGCTCGTCTTACCTGTACGCCGGGGGACATGTTCGTCACTTTTGTTTCGAAATTGATTAACGTCATTTATTGAAGAATATTGTGGTGCAGCATAACGCTGACGACAAATTCGTAGTGGCGCAGTTTTTCGGCGTAAAATACGCGGAACTAATGTGGCTTACATGCTGCAGTAGGTCGCCGAATGAAATCAAAGATTTCTTAGGTTTGTTCCATAACTTCTTATATAATAAGAGAATTAGATGTCCCAGATCATCGATACCAGGTCTAC